>DATGLO010000411.1:0-2032 GCA_035294105.1 Allostellaceae bacterium | reverse complement strand
GCGCGCGCCTTTTTCTGCGAGCTCGCGAATCGTCGGCGCGAGACGCTCGATGCGCGTCGCATCCGTCACCTTGCCGTCGCGTACGGGAACGTTCAGGTCGCTGCGCAGCAACACCCGCTTGCCGCGAACCTCGATATCATCGAGCGTGTTGAAATCGGCCATCGCGCCGGGAACTTAGGCGTCGCTTGACGGGACCCAGGGAATAGCCGCGATCTCGATCCCCTCGTCGGCAAGTTTCTTAGCTTCCGCCGGCGTGGCATCGCCATAGATGCCGCGCGCCTTCGCCTCGCCTCTGTGGATGCGCCGCGCCTCTTCGGCAAAGCCTTTGCCGACGTTTTCGCAATTCGCTTCGATATGGCGCCGCAGCACCTGGAGCGCGCGCCGGAACTCCGCCGGGGTGGGCGGCCGGTCGGGCATCATCGGCGCCGGCGGCATCGGAGCGGCGGCGCCGGCGGCCGGCGCCTTTGGCCGCGGCTGCGGCGCCGGATCGGATTTCGAGGAACGGCCGAGCCGCGGCGCCATGGGCGCCTTTTCGACCGCGGTCGAGCCGCAATCGGGGCAGGTCACAAGCCCGCGCCGCGCCTGACGCTCATAGGCGGCGCCGTCGCGAAACCAGGTCTCGAATTCGTGGCCTTCATCGCATTTGAGCGTAAAAACGATCATGCGGACCCGATACCATTCTCCAGGGCGAACAAGAACAATCTAAGAAGCCAATACTTTATATCTGCTTAGCACTCTCCTGCTTCAAGTGCCAGCGCCCGCCAAGGCCAGCCCGATGAGTTTGACCCTACTCGGCCGCCTGGGAGCGCCTGGGCGGCGGGCTGAACGGCCGGTCGTGGGATAGCGACGGGACAGCGCGTCGCGCCTCGGCGACCTTGGCCGGATCGATCTCGGCGGTGATGAACCCGACCTCGTCCTCCGCCTCAGCGAGGATCTCGCCCCAAGGCGCCACGATGAGGCTATGGCCATAGGTGCGGCGGCCTTCGGCATGGGTCCCGCATTGCGCGGGCGCGAAAACGAAACAGCCATTCTCGATCGCCCGCGCTCGGAGCAGCACATGCCAATGCGCGCGGCCGGTCGGCACGGTGAAGGCCGCGGGCACGGTCAGGAAGTCCGCACCGCCTTGGGCGAGCACGCGATAGAGATGCGGAAAGCGCAGATCGTAACAGACCGTCAGCCCGAGCACGCCCCAAGGCAGCGCGGCCAGCACGGAGGCTTCGCCGGGCTTGAACACTGCCGATTCGCGGTAGCTTTCGCCGCCCGGCAAATCGACATCGAACATATGGACCTTGTCGTAGCGCGCGAGAACGGTGCCGTCGGGTGCGATCAGGAATGAGCGGTTGG
The DNA here is from genome assembly GCA_035294105.1 of Allostellaceae bacterium. Lineage (GTDB taxonomy): Bacteria > Pseudomonadota > Alphaproteobacteria > ATCC43930 > CGMCC-115725 > CAIKMD01. Next base: position 688 of record DATGLO010000411.1, on the reverse strand, counting down.
CGAGCCGCTCTTCGCCGGCGACGCGAATCATGATCGAGCCGAGCAGCAGATAGGCGCCGGTCTCGCGCGCCAGCGCGCGGAAGGCGGCAAGCATCGGATGCGAGGCCTCATCGAGCGCCTTCTCGAGCCGCGCCTGGCGCTTGGGCTCGATCATGTCGCTTACCTCGGGCGTCATGATGAGATCGGCGCCGGCATCGCGGGCGCGGCGCACGAGGGCGCCGGCGGCATCGATGTTCGGCGCGATCTCGCGACCGGCACTGAGCTGGATGCAAGCCGCCTTGAAAATCGTCACGGCGCCAAGCCCAGCAGCGGATCGAGCTTGCCGGCGCGGTCGAGGGCCATCAGCTCGTCCGAGCCGCCGACATGCACGCCATCGATAAAGATCTGCGGCACCGTCGTGCGGCCATGAGCGCGCTGGATCATCTCGTCGCGCTTCGATGAATCGGCTTCGACATCGATATCGTCGAAAGGCACGCCTTTCTTGTTGAGCAAGCCGCGCGCCCGGGCGCAGTAGCCGCACCACATCGTCGTATACATCTCGACTTTGGCCATGATCTTCCCTTGCTATCCTTGGCTGCGCACCACGCGCGCCAAGGTCAAGACATCGACGCGCGCCGCGCCCGCGCGCTTCAAGACGCGCGCGCATTCCTCGACTGTCGCCCCCGTGGTCAGCACATCGTCGATCAGG
>DATGLO010000410.1:0-2529 GCA_035294105.1 Allostellaceae bacterium | reverse complement strand
AAGGTGCGTGCCTTACTCAGGTAACGCAACGACACGCCGTCGTCGTATGGATCGATCGCGCGCAAATCGGCCTTGATCTCGCCCGTGCCGTCCTCGACGAGTGAGGCGCCGGCAAGCCGCCGCGCGACGCTTTGCCCCTTTCCGCCGCCTCCGCCGAACGGTTCGGCGAGCAGCACGCGACGGATTCGGCCGTCGCGGCCTTTCGGGGCGATCGTCGGCAGCGGCAGATAGGAGAAGCGGTTGTTCTTCGTCTTAGCATCGTCGCCATGGCCGCAAACGAAGCGCTCGATGAAATCGGCATCGAGCTTCATCGCCTTGGCGCGCTCGTGGGCGGCATGGCGCAGCCAGGCGGCGACCGTGATCGCGTCGCGCGGATCGAAGGAGCGGTAGGCGCCGTCCTCGTCCACCAACGAAAACGCATGGACGGGCCGGCAGCGGCCCTGCGCGCGGCGGAGATAGCCGACTTCCCGATAGACCGAAACCGGCGCCGGCGGCGCGACGTAGCGCTCAGCACCGCGGCCGCGGCCCGACTGCACGCGCCTCGCCTGATCCTTGTAGCGATCCATCAGCTCATTGAGCGAGCCTTCGACGGGCACACGCCAGCCGACGCCGTCGGCATCCGCGATCCAGGTTTCGCCCGGCAGCGCGTTCTTCTCTTGCGCGCTGAGGATGCGCCCGTTGCCGGCGACGAGATCAATGCCGAGGCCGAGGCAGTGCAGGTGACGTGCCTCTTCGCGGAGAATTTCGACATAAGGGCGCGCGGCCTCCCATTCCTCCTCGGGGATAGGCCACAGGAAGCGCACCGGACCATCCTCCGCGAGCCGATGCGGCCGCAGGTCCTTGTCAGTCCTCAGTTCGTTCGGTTGCTTCTCCAGCTCCTTGTTCCCCGCCCAGGCGCGTGCAACCTTGTCCATGTCGTTGTTGGGCACATAGAGCCGCACGACGCTGGCCGCGCGCGCAGGCGGGGCGACGATCTCAGGCGCCGCGCGCCGTTCGAGCCAGCGCAGGGCCTCCTTCTTGGCATCCGAGAACTCGGTGCGTCGGAAGCCGAGATTGCCGGCGGCAAGGAGCGCCTGGAACAGACGGTGCGGATTGGGCGGCCACTCGGACGGGAAATAGGTTCGCTCCCGCTCCGACCTGCGCCCGTGATAGCGGCCGGCGAGGAAATGCGCCTCAATACAGAGCCAGCGCATGGCTCATGCGCCGCGCTTGCCGCGCGCTCCCTTGCCGCTCACCTGCTGCTTCAGCGCCTCATTGGCCGCTTTGGTGTCGAACTCAACCGGCCGGCTCTGGCCGACACCGAACTTACTTGCCGCCTCGTCGGCAAATACCAACGCTGCTTTGCCGTCGGGCAACAACGATGTGCGCGCGCCATCGTGCGCCACGAGTTCCCACAGCGGCTTCTTCTCCGGGTCCTGTACGAGCAGGCAGCCCTGGCGCAGGTTGTGTTCGCGCTCATGGAGGATGGCAAGAAGCGCGAGCCCGAGGAGATAACGGCGCAACGCATCGCCCGACGGTCCCTTCGGCCCGACCGCGCGTAGGCCGACGAGACTCAAGATTGCCTCACGGCGGATTTCGCCGCGCACGATGACGCCGCCATGGGTGCCAGCGGCGGGCGCATGCCGGAAGCCGAGCTCGGAGGTCGCATCGAGCACCTTCTTGTCATCGGCGCCCTCGATGAGCCCCAAGCCGATGTAGTCGATCGGCGGGTTGTATTGCGCCGACCGCTTGAGCTCCGCAACGTCGTAAGCGCGAATGGTTGAGGCGACAAGGCGCGGCAGCTTCGCCTGCGTATCGCGCGAGTCCCAAGCCCCGAATACGATCGAGGTCGGCGCGATCTTCGCGAGCTGCGTCGCGTCACCGGTTTGCTGGTAGGTATCGAACGCTTCGCGCAGGACCGCACCGATAGACGAATAGCGCACGATGGCATCGGCGGCTCGGTGTCCGGCATCCAGAAGGTTCACGATCTTGTTGCCGGCCTTGATTTCGATCTGCGGGACGAGGCGGGAATAAGGCGTGTCCTCGCCGTTCACTTTCTTGAACAGCGGCTCCATGCGGTTCGCCTGCGAGCCGACCGTGTCGATGATGGCGATGCGGGTCACCTTGTTCGGATCGTTTGCGTCTCGAACTTCATCGATGTTGTAGCCCGCCTTGCCGCCGCCCTCGGGCGCCGCGAAGGTGGGCGGAAAGATCACCGCATCGCGCCCCTCCGCCGGCATAAGCCACTGGCGGCACACGAGTGCCGCCGGCCCGTCCGCCGCGAGCATCTTGTCGGCCAATTCGCTCCACGTGCTCATCGTTTCACCTCCAAAGGATTTGCCCATCCGAACGTTCCATACTGCGCGTTGCGCATCACGACGGGGAACTCGAAGGCGCGCGCTGCTCTGCCAACGCCCGCGACCGCAGCAGGTGCAACAGCAACGTCGAGCGGCCCCCGCCAAACGTGATAGGCGAACCAACGTCGCTTGCCTTCGATGGGAACAGGACGGCAGCGTTGCAAACCTATGGCAGCGAGAATTTCGGCGGCGG
>DATGLO010000409.1:0-2419 GCA_035294105.1 Allostellaceae bacterium | reverse complement strand
TGCTGGCCGCCGTCGAGCGCGATCATCTGACCGGTGAGCGACGGGCTCGCGACGATGAACCGGACCGCGGCGCCGATTTCCTCGGGCGTCGCGCCGCGCCGGAGCGGCATGCTCGCCTGCTGACGCGAGAATTGCTCTTCGCTTTGTCGCGGACTCGGCAAGGTCGGTCCGGGGCCGATCGCATTGACGCGGATGCGCGGCGCCAAGGCCAGCGCCATCGCCTGGGTCAGGGTCCAAAGCCCCGCCTTGCTCAATGTGTATGAGACGAAATGCGGCGTCAGGCTCCAGACCCGCTCGTCGAGGATGTTGACGACGTTGCCGCTCGCATCGGCGGGGAGCGCGCGGGCGAATTCCTGCATCAATACGAAAGGGGCGCGCAGATTGGTCTCGAGATGTGCGTCCCAGCTCGCGCGCGTCACCGTGAGCGCCTCGTCGCGCTCGAACAGCGAGGCGTTGTTGACAAGGCAAGTCACCGGGCCGAGTGCCTTGGCGGCGGCGGCGATGAGGCCGAGCGTCTCGCTTTCGCGGGCGAGATCGGCGGCGAGCGCCACGGCGCGGCGGCCTTTCGCCGCGATCGCGGCGACGACCTCCTCGGCATCCTGACGCGAGCTGCCGTAATGTACGGCGACGTCGTAGCCGTCCTCGGCCAAGGCGAGGGCGATGGCGCGGCCGATGCGCCGCGCCGCGCCGGTGACGAGAGTGGCGCCCTTAGCCACGCGATTCTTATCCACGGCGGTCGCGATGGAAGCGCTGCCGCGCCTTGCGCTTGGCGAGTTCCTTGGCCGATTGACCGGCCCGGCCGCCGACCGAGCGACCGCGCACGGCGGGAAGCGGCGCGCCGCTGCTCGTGCGGGCCGGGGCGTCCGGCGCGCGCGGCGAGCCAAGGCCGAGATCGAATTCCTCCAAGCGCTTGATCTCGTCCCTGAGCCGCGCCGCTTCCTCGAATTCGAGATCGGCCGCCGCCTGGCGCATCTGCTTCTCGAGATCGGCGATCACCGCTTTGAGGTTCGAGCCCTGGTAATGCGCCTGCTCGCTCTCGCCGAGATCGACGGTAACGTGATCCGCCTCATAAACGCTGTCGAGGATGTCGGCGATGCCGCGCTTGATGCTTTCCGGCGTGATGCCGTTGGCGGCGTTATAGGCCTGCTGCTTCTCGCGCCGCCGCATCGTCTCGTCGATCGCCTGCTTCATGCTTTCGGTCATGGTGTCGGCGTAGAGGATGACGCGGCCGTCGAGATTGCGCGCGGCGCGGCCGATCGTTTGGATGAGCGCGGTGCGCGAGCGCAGATAGCCTTCCTTGTCGGCGTCGAGGATCGCGACCAGCGCGCATTCCGGGATGTCGAGGCCTTCGCGCAACAGGTTGATGCCGACGAGCACGTCGAACACGCCAAGCCGCAGGTCGCGAATGATCTCGATGCGCTCCAACGTGTCGACGTCCGAATGCATGTAGCGCACGCGGATGCCGTTCTCGTGGAAATACTCGGTCAGCGCCTCGGCCATTTTCTTGGTGAGGGTGGTGTCGAGAACGCGCTGGCCTTTCTTGGCGGCGTCGCGGCATTCGGCCATCAGGTCGTCGACCTGGTTGGCGACGGGCCGGACGATCGGCGCCGGATCGACCAGGCCGGTCGGCCGCACCACCTGCTCGACGAAGACGCCGCCGGTTCGCTCGAGCTCCCACGGGCCGGGCGTCGCCGAGACGAAGGTCGTCTGGCCGCGCATCTTGTCCCATTCCTCGAATTTCAGCGGCCGGTTGTCGACGCAGGCGGGCAGGCGGAAGCCGTATTCGGCGAGGATCGATTTGCGCGAAAAGTCGCCGCGATACATCGCGTGAAGCTGGCCGATGGTGACGTGGCTCTCGTCGATGAAGATCAGCGTCTCTTTCGGCAGGTATTCGAAGAGGGTCGGCGGCGGCTCGCCCGGCTTGCGCCCGGTCAAATAGCGCGAATAGTTTTCGATGCCCGCGCAAGAGCCGGTCGCGGCCATCATCTCGATATCGAAGGTGGTGCGCTGCTCCAGCCGCTCGGCTTCCAGGAACTTGCCCTGGGAGCGGAATTCCTCCAGCCGGATCTTCAGGTCGCGCTTCATCTCCTCGATGGCCTGGTAGAGCGTCGGCTTGGGCGTGACGTAGTGGCTGTTGGGGTATATCTTCACCTCGTCGAGCGCGACCGTCTTCTCGCCGGTCAGCGGGTCGAATTCGTGGATCGCCTCGAGCTCGTCGCCGAAGAGCGACAGCCGCCAGGCACGGTCCTCGTAATGGGCGGGGAACAGCTCGATCGTATCGCCCCGCACGCGGAAGGCGCCGCGGACGAAATTTGTGTCGTTGCGGCGGTATTGCAGCTCGACCAGCCGCTTCAAGAGCTCGTTGCGGTTCACCGTGGCGCCCGATTCGAGCGTGAACGTCATCTCGGAATAGGTCTCG
>DATGLO010000408.1:0-2053 GCA_035294105.1 Allostellaceae bacterium | reverse complement strand
CCGAGCAGCAACGGGGCGTAGACGATATAGGAATGGCCGACGACCCAGCCGATATCGGAAGCGGCGAAATAGACCTCGCCCGGCTTCATGCCGTAGACATTCGCCATCGACCAATAAAGCCCGACGGCATGGCCGCCATTGTCGCGCACGATGCCCTTGGGCTGGCCGGTCGTACCCGAGGTGTAGAGGATGTAGAGCGGGTCGGTCGCCTCGACCGGCACGCAAGGCGCGGGCACGGCAGCGGCGACCGTTTCGACCCAATCGCGATCGCGTCCCGCGATGAGCTCGCAACGCTGCTGCGGCCGCTGCAGAATGACGGTCGCCGCGGGCTTGTGTCGCGCCAGCGCGATCGCGTGGTCGAGCAGCGGCTTGTAAGCGATGAGACGGCCCGGCTCGATGCCGCAAGAAGCTGAAAGAATCAGTTTCGGCTTGGCGTCGTCGATGCGCGTCGCGAGCTCGGGCGCGGCAAACCCGCCGAAGACCACCGAATGGATCGCGCCGAGCCGCGCGCAAGCCAGCATCGCCATCACGGCTTCCGGCACGAGCGGCATATAGATGATGACGCGATCACCGCGCGTCACGCCGAGCGCGGCAAGCGCGCCCGCCAGTTTCGCGACCTGATCGCGCAGTTGCCGATAGGTGAAGGACTGCTTCGAGCCCGCGAGCGGGCTATCGTAGATAAGCGCCGCCTGCTCGGCGCGGCCGCGCTCGACATGGCGATCGAGCGCATTCCAGCAGGTATTGAGCCGGCCGCCCGCAAACCAGCGCGCGACAGGCGGACGGCTTTGGTCCAAGACCTTGTCCCAGCGCCGATCCCAATCGATTGCGGCCGCGGCCTCGGCCCAGAAGCCTTCCGGATCGGCAAGCGAGCGCCGATGCTCGTCCTGTTGCTTGCTCATGAGCCTCCCTTCTCATCGCCGCACGGTCTATCGTGTCGTAAAATCGGCTTCGTGCCAAGGGAAGCCGAGCCGAGAAATCCAGGAGGAAACGCGCCAATGGCCAATCCCTATACCGTCGATCTCGACCGCAACGCGGCAAACCACCAGCCGTTATCGCCGCTCGGCTTTATCGAGCGCGCCGCTGCGGTGCATCCCAATCATCTTGCCGTGGTCCACGGCGCGCAGCGTTTCACCTGGGCCGAAAGCTATGCGCGCTGCCGCCGCCTCGCCAGCGCGCTCAGGCGCCGCGGCATCGGCAAGAACGATACCGTCGCGATAATGGCGACGAACACGCCCCATCTGTTCGAGGCGCATTTCGGCGTGCCCATGGCCGGGGCGGTCCTGAATGCGCTCAATACGCGGCTCGATGCGGCAACCGTCGCCTTCATGCTCGAGCATGGCGAAGCCAAGGCCTTGATCACGGACCGCGAATTCTCGGGCGTGGTCGCCGCGGCGCTGGCGAAGCTTACGACCCGGCCGCTGGTGATCGATATCGACGATCCGCTGGCGCCGCCCGGCGAATTGCTCGGCGAGATGGAATATGAAAGCTTCCTCGCGTCGGGCGATCCGGATTTCGCCTGGGATTATCCCGCCGACGAATGGGATGCGATCGCGCTCAACTACACCTCGGGCACCACCGGCAACCCGAAGGGCGTGGTGCTGCATCACCGCGGCGCCTATCTCAATTCGATCGGCAATCTGATGGCGTGGAGCATGCCGCATCATCCGGTCTATCTCTGGACCTTGCCGATGTTCCACTGCAACGGCTGGTGCTTTCCCTGGACCATCGCCGCACTTGCCGGCACGAATGTGTGCTTGCGGCGCGTCGAGGCGGGCGCGATCTTTGCGGCGCTCGCGAACGAGGGCGTGACCCACCTTTGCGGTGCGCCGATTGTCGTCAATCTGTTGCTCAACGCGCCGCCGGAGCAGCGCCGCGATTTCGGCGGCCGGACCATCAAGATGATGACCGCCGCCTCGGCGCCGCCCGCTGCCGTGCTGCAGGGCATCGAGGCGATGGGCTTTGCGATGACCCATGTCTACGGCCTGACCGAAGTCTATGGGCCGGTCACGGTGTGCGAATGGCATGGCGATTGGGACGCGCTGCCGGCCGAAGA
>DATGLO010000407.1:0-2782 GCA_035294105.1 Allostellaceae bacterium | reverse complement strand
CGCCAACGATTTCATCGATAAGGGCGAGATCGTCTCGACCCGCGGCCGCCGTCCCGACGACGCGCAACGCTACGACGCGAAACCACCCGGCGACCTGACGCATGGCCTGCCGATGGTGGTTCTGATCAATGGCGGCTCGGCGTCGGCGTCCGAGATCGTCGCCGGCGCGCTGCAGGACCATCACCGCGCGATCCTTCTCGGCACGCGCTCCTTCGGCAAAGGCTCGGTGCAGACGATCATCCAGTTGCCGGGCCATGGCGCGATGCGGCTGACCACCGCGCGCTACTACACGCCGTCGGGACGCTCGATCCAAGCCGAAGGCATCGAGCCCGACATCGTCGTCGAGCCGGCGAAGATCGAGAAGATCAAAGAAGGACCGGTCGAGCACGAATCCGATCTGCCCCGCGCGCTCAAGAACACCGATCCCGATCAGGCGGGCAAGGCCGCTGCGCCCAAGCCGCCGGCCAATCAGGCGGCGCCGGCTGCGCCGGGCGGCGGCCAAAACCAGACCGCGCCCGATCAGACCAATTCCGTCGATTCGTCGGTGATCGGCACGACCGAGGATTATCAGCTCGCACGCGCGGTCGACATGCTTCGCGGCGTGGCCCTCTTCGGCCAGCGCGCGCCGACGGCAAATTGAGCCCGGCTTTCGCCCGCATGCGACTCGGCGGTATCGCGATCGTCGGCAATCTGCGCCGCGCGGCCACCGGCATCGGCGATCGTGTCGTTGCCTGGAAGAACCTCACCCGCGTGCAGCTGATCTGGCTCGGCGGCGCGGTCGCGCTGATCGTCATCGGTCTGGTGCTGGCGCTCTCGGGCAACGCGCCGAAGCCGCAAGCGGTCAGCGCCGCGATCAATGTTCCCCTGCCGCCCGCGGCGGGCGCCGGCGAGGCGACCCTGCTGGTGCCGGCGCCCGATCCGGGCCTCATCGAAGACACCCCCGACGGTCCCTTGCCGATTATCGGCAAAGATGGGCGGCAAGCCTGGCAGGTCTATGCCCGGCCGTTCGATGCCAAGGATCCGCGGCCGCGGCTCGCTTTCATTGTGACCGGCATCGGCCTCGACCAGGCGCTGAGCCAGGCCGCGCTCGATCGCCTACCGGGCGCTGTCACTTTGGCATTCGATCCCTATGCCGGTGACGTCAAGGCGGCCCTCGCCAATGCGCGCAGCCTTGGCCACGAAACGCTCATGGGCCTTCCCCTCGAACCGCTCGATTATCCGCGCGAGGATCCCGGGCCGTTGACCTTGCTCACTTCGCTCGACGCCGGGCAGAACGGCACGCGGCTGTCGAAGCTGATGGGCGAGGCGACCGGCTATGTCGGCGTGGTCGCTATCATGGGCTCGCGCTTCGATACCGAGAGCCAGAGCCTCATGCCGGTGCTCGAGACCTTGAAGCAGCGCGGCCTCATGGTGGTCGACGACAAGGCGCCCAACCAAAGCAGCGTCGCGCCGCTGGCGGCGCAGCTGCGGCTGCCCTGGGCCGCCGGCAACACCGTTATCGATGCCGAGACCGATCCCGCAGCGATCGACCAAGCACTCGCCGGTCTCGAAGCGACCGCCAAGCGCAGCGGCTCCGCCGTCGGCATCGGCGCGCTGTCGCCGGCGCTGCTCGATCGCCTCGGCCCCTGGCTCGGCAAGCTCGACGGCAGCGGCATCGCCCTCGCTCCGGCGAGCGCCCTCGCCTATCGCCAGAACACGGCACAGCCGGCGCAATGACCGGCCCAGCATGAGCGACACAGCGGCAAAACCTTATCGCCGCGGCGTCGGCATCATGCTGCTCGGCGCAGACAAGCGCATCTTCGTCGGCCGGCGCATCGATACGCCGGGCGCCTGGCAGATGCCGCAAGGCGGCATCGACGGCGATGAGACGCCGCGCGCCGCGGCGCTCCGCGAGCTCAAGGAAGAAGTCGGCACCGACAAGGCCGAGATCGTTGCCGAGACCAAAGGGTGGCTGACTTACGAGCTACCCGGCGACTTGCATCTTCAAGCCTGGGGCGGCCGCTATCGCGGCCAGCAACAGAAATGGTTCGCCATGCGCTTCCTCGGCGCGGATTCGGATATCCGCCTCGACGCGCATACGCCCGAATTCGATGCCTGGAAATGGGTGACGCCCGCGGAGCTGATCCGCGACATCGTCTCCTTCAAGCGGCCGCTATACGAGGCGGCGCTCAAGGAATTCGCGTCGCTGTTCGATTGATCAGTGGACCGCGCCGATGGCCGCGAGCTTGGCCGCGGCGACCGCGAGCTGCCGCTCGGCGTTGCGCAGCTTTGCCTGCGCTTCGTCGCGCTCGGCGCCGGAAAGCCTGGCGGCTTGGTCTTTCAACCCGGTAACCGTCGAATCGAGCGTCTTCGCCTCCGCCTCGACGGCGGCGCGGTCGATCGACGATAGCGGCAATGCTTCGTCGGCGAGCACGGTGCAGCGCTCGGGCGTCACTTCCGCAAAACCGCCGGCGACGAAAATCCGCTCGCTGACGGTGTTGTCCTCGTAGACATCGATCACGCCCGGCCGCACCGTCGAGATGAAGAGCGCATGGCCCGGCAGCACGCCGAAATTGCCTTCCGTGCCGGGCACGATGACCATCCCGACCGGCTCGGAGAGCAACAGCTTTTCCGGCGAGACCAGCTCGAATTGCAGCTTGTCGGCCATCGCGGCTTACGCGGCCTCGGCGGCGAGCTTGCGCGCCTTCTCGACCGCTTCCTCGATCGTGCCCACCATGTAGAAGGCGCTTTCGGGCAGTTCGTCGTATTCGCCGGCGACGATGCCCTTGAAGCCCTTGATCGT
>DATGLO010000406.1:0-2420 GCA_035294105.1 Allostellaceae bacterium | reverse complement strand
AATTCTGCAAAGCGGCCTTCGACTTCACGGCCGAGCAAATGAACGATCCCGGCTTCGACATGCTGGCGGCGCTCGGCTTCTCGAAGGCGGACATCGAAGCAGCGAACACCTATTGCTGCGGCGCCATGACGCTGGAAGGCGCGCCCTTCCTCAAGCCTGAGCACTACGCCGTATTCGATTGCGCCAATCCCTGCGGCCGCACCGGTAAACGCTTTCTCTCGGTGGAGAGCCACATCCGCATGCTCGCCGCGGCGCAGCCCTTCATCTCGGGTGCGATCTCCAAGACCATCAACATGCCGAATGCGGCGACGGTCGAGGATTGCAAAGAAGCGTACATGCTGTCGTGGAAGCTCGGCCTCAAAGCCAACGCGCTCTATCGCGACGGCTCGAAGCTCTCGCAGCCGCTGCAATCGCAGCTCATCGAGGACGACGAGGCCGAGGAAGGCGTCGCCGAGCTGATGGAGAAGAACCCGGCCGAGCGCGTGCCGCTGGTCGCCGAGCGCATCGTCGAGCGCGTGATCGAGCGCGTCGTCGCCTCGCATGAGCGCCGTCGCCTGCCGCAACGCCGCAAGGGCTACACGCAAAAGGCCGTCGTCGGCGGGCACAAGGTCTATCTCCGCACCGGCGAATACGAGGACGGCAGCCTCGCGGAAGTATTCATCGACATGCACAAGGAAGGCTCGGCCTTCCGCTCGCTGATGAACAACTTCGCGATCGCGATCTCGATCGGCCTGCAATACGGCGTGCCGCTCGAAGAATTCGTCGAGGCCTATACCTTCACCCGCTTCGAGCCCTCAGGCATCGTCGAAGGCAACGATGCCATCAAGATGGCGACCTCGCTGTTGGACTACATCTTCCGCGAGCTCGCGATCTCCTATCTCGGCCGCAACGATCTCGCCCATGTGCAGCCGGCCGATGTCCTGCCCGACACGGTCGGCAAAGGAACCGCCGCCGAATCGAACCTACCGGACGGCAGCGGCCGTCCCGAGATCGCGGCCGTGGTGCAGCGCGTCGCTTCGACCGGCTATGTCCGCAATCGTCTCATGGTGTTGCAGGGCGGCCAGGCAGCGGCAGGCGCGGCAACGGCGAGCCGCGGCAATACCGCGCTCGACCTTGCGGTCGCCGAGATGGACGAGGTGAAGGTCCAGAAGACCGTCGCCGAGAGTCTCGCCACCGAGCTCAAGAGCTCAACCGCGATCGATAGCCGCGCCGAGAAGATCCGCATGGCTCGGGCGCGCGGCTATGAAGGCGACAATTGTCACGAATGCGGGAATTTCACGCTGGTGCGTAACGGGACCTGCCTCAAATGCGATACATGCGGCAGCACGACTGGCTGTAGCTAACGCGCAACGCGGCATCGGCTCAAAGCCTCCCAGCCGGTCCGCGAACGAGGCAGAAATTTGGGGGTGCGACCTCGGTCGCACCCCTCTTTTTTTGGCGATATTCGCGATTGCAAACCCGCAGGCTCGGGCTCGGGCATTGAGTTAGAAGCCCTCACACCTTGCCGTATTATTCCCATATGGTCGGCATCGAGTTTGGGCGCCGACGGCTGAGAGAGAGCGGCGTCGAAAGAGTGCCGCGCTCCCGCCTAAACACGGCGCGGAGTTGCTCATGTCCGATCCTCGGGCCGATACCCTCATTTCATGGCTGGATTACCTAAACAGCCTCGACCAACACATGCGCGCTCTTGCTCGCGCCAACCATGCGCGCATCGCCAGGGTCCCATCCCAAGTGCCGATAGCTTCGCTCAGATGGCGCGACGCGACCATGTCGAAAAGCCGCTCGTCAGGGAAAGCCGCTTTTTCTTCTCGGAATAAGCCCCTCTCCGGCAATAAAGAGGAACGCGACGGTCAACGTCATCCCGGCGATCGTCGGCTTGATCACCATCGTGCTGTTCCATTCGGACATGCCTTACGGAACGAAGCGACGGTCGCGACAATGGCTCCGCGCGCCGTGTCATAAAGCCGTCTGATAAAAAAGAATTCATTCCCGGCGCCGGGGATGGAGCTGGCGCCGCCCGCGTAACACGGAATGACCCTCGCCGTTCGGCGAGGGGCCACGCGCAGTTGACTAGCCGGCCATCATCCTTTGGCGACAACGGGATGGCCGGTTTTTTTATTTCGTTTGCAGATGCATCACGCCGTTGAGCAACGGCGCGAGCGCCTCGAAAGGCAGCTCGTTCATGCCGGTGGGCGGCGCGAAGAGCTCCGGCTTTTGCGGCCCTTCTTTCACATCGGCGAGCTGCAACACGACCTTGGTCTTGTGCCCGCCGGGCGCGGTGACCAGCCCGTCGAGCCGCATCAATACGCCGCGCTTGCTGATCCAGACGAAGCCTTCGCCATGCGTGCCGTCGGGCGTCGTCTTCTCGACCCGGTATTTCGTGGTCGGGATGTGATCGATGACCTCGTCGCCGACCGGCG
>DATGLO010000405.1:0-17638 GCA_035294105.1 Allostellaceae bacterium | reverse complement strand
CGCCGAGAAGACCGCGACGCTCGCCGAATGCCTTGAGGTGCTTGATCTGCCGCTGACGCGCGCGCCCGATGCCGCCGCGCTGCGCCACGCCATCGCCACCGCCGCGGGTCGCAAGGTGATCATCGATGCGGGCGGCCAAGCGCTCGATGGCGCCGAGATCGCCGAATTCGCGAGTGCCGCCGGCGCCGCGGGCATGTTGGTGATGTCGGCGGAAGCCCCCGCCGCCGCCGCGCTCGCCAGCGCCAAAGCCGCGAGCGCGGCCGGCGTCAGTCGCATGATCGTCACGCATCTCGACACAGCCCGCTATCTCGGCGCGGCGCTGACCGCCGCCGATGCCGCGAAGCTGGCGCTCGTGAGCGCCAGCGTCACACCGCATTTCGGCTTCGGCCTGCGCATGCTGACACCCGAAAATCTCGCGCGCCGCCTGATGGCCGCGCTCCACGCCGAGCGTTGGCGCGCCGCGCCGCTCTGATCGAACGCGCGGCGGCGCCGAGCGACTCCGCCGCACTAGCCCTTGCAGCTTGGGTAATTGCCGCGTTGCGCCGCCGCCTGCTCGGCGACGTAGCGCTCGAAATCCTCTTTGTTGAAGGCGCTGGCCTTGTTGAGGAAATCGGCGGATTGGCTGCACAGCGAGGCGATCGGCTGGTGGCCGGCATCGAGCGCCGTCTTATTGGCGAGCGCGGTGATGAACTTATCGAAGGCGCTGTCGGCGTGGGCGCTGACACGTTTGAAATAGGCGATCAGCTTTTGTTGATAGGCGGCGAGCGTTCTGCCGTTATGCTCCTCGAACTGGGTATAAGAGGGGCTGCCGCAAGAATCGCTCAGCACCATGAGCTGAGCCTGAAAGCGTATCGCCTGATCGGCCTCGATCTCGTCGGCTTTGTAACAAGTCGCCGCCTGGGCGACGGAAAAGCTCCCCGCAAAAACCACGGCGATAACGCCAGCTTTCATAAACCGCATTTTCCTCAACCTGCTCAAACCCGCGGAAGCGCGGCCGCCGCCATCTTCTGACGGCGACGCCGACGATGCAAACGATGCGCGAAATGCCCGGCGATCACCAGGAGTGCGAAGACGATCAGCATCGCTTCGCTGAAGCGTTCGGCGATCTCGCCCAAGAGGCGGCCGAAGGCGTGCCCGCAAAGATAGCCGGCACCGACGAAAATCGCGGCCCACATCCCGGCCGCGATGAAGTTGAAGGTCATGAACCGCTGCCAGTTGACGCGGCTGATGCCCAAGGCGAAGGACGAAAAGTTGCGGATGCCGTAAATAAAGCGGAAGGTCAGAATGAATCCGATGTCGTAGCGCCGGATCCAGACGAGGGCCTTGTCGACGCGCTCTTGCCAGTTCGGCTGGCGCGCCAGGAGGCCGGTGCCGAAATGGCGGCCGATCCAGAAATAGCTCTGATCGCCCGCAAAGCTGCCAAGCCACGAGGCGATCAGCACCAAAGGCCAAGCCAGAAATCCTTGCGATGCGGCGAATCCGGCAAACAGGACGAAGGTTTCCCCCTCGAAGAACGTCCACACGAAAGCGATCAGATACGACCACGTTCCGTGTTCGAGGATGAAGCGATGCACATCCATTTAGGCGTTACTCTCCCCCGCGGCCAATCCTAGGCCGAATCGCTTATGGAGGCGAGCGAAGATTGCCGCGCGCCGGGATAGGGGTCAAGGTTGTGCAAGGGCAGCAAAACGCCGCTTTGCACCGCCTTTCGGTGTCGCGATTCCGACGTTCGAATCGATTCGCAGCAAAGTCCGTACGAAGGTCGGAATGGAAAAGACACCGGCCGATTTACCGAATCCAGTGTGGCTTTCGGATTTGACGTTCCTAGACGCAGGCCCGGCCAAGCGGGTAAGAGCGTCAAATCCGCCACACCGGCGCTCGCACGTCTTGGCCGCCGCGTCGCGCTCTTGCTAGGTTCTCCGCGGCTCGGCTTCCACCATCGGACGCGGCGCATGGACAAGCTCCCTCTTTCGCGGTTCAAGGTCATCGATCTGACACGCGTGCGCGCCGGCCCGACCTGCGTGCGCCAGCTCGCCGATTGGGGCGCCGACTGCATCAAGGTCGAGAACCCCGAGGATGATGGCTTCGCCGGCGACCGTCACGGCTCCGACTTCCAGAATCTCCATCGCAACAAGCGCAGCATGGCGGTCGACCTGAAACGGCCGGAAGGTGTCGCGATCCTCAAGGCGCTCGTCAAAGACGCCGACGTGCTGGTCGAAAACTATCGTCCCGACGTGAAGTTCCGCCTCGGCATCGATTACGAGACGCTGAAGGCCGTCAACAAGCGCCTCGTTTATGCGAGTATCTCGGGCTTCGGCCAGGATGGGCCTTATCGCGACCGGCCCGGCTTCGATCCGATCGCCCAAGGCATGGGCGGGCTGATGTCGATCACCGGCCTGCCCGGCCAAGGACCGGTGCGCGCCGGCATCGCCGTCGCCGATCTCTGCGCCGGCATCTTCGCCGCGCAAGGCATCTTCATCGCGCTGTTGGAGCGCGAGGAATCGGGCGAAGGCCAGTGGGTGCAATCATCGCTGCTCTCGGCGATGATCGCGATGCTCGATTTCCAGGGCTCGCGCTGGACGATGTCGCATGAGGTGCCGGGCCAGGAAGGCAACAACCACCCGACCAACATCCCCGCCGGGGTCTTCCGCACCAAGGACGGCCACATCAACATCGCCGCCTCGAGCAATCCGATCTACGGCAAGCTTTGCCAGGCGATCGGCGCGCCCGAGCTCGCGACCGATCCGCGCTTCAACAACTTCAAGGTGCGGCGCCAGAATCGCGACGCGCTCAACGCCCTCATCGACGAGCACACCGCAACCAAGACTTCGGCGGAATGGGTCGAGCTCTTGAACGAGGCCGGCGTGCCGTGCGGGCCGATCTACAAGATGAACGAGGTTTTCGCCGATCCGCAGGTGAAGCATCTGAAGATGGCGCAAGCGGTCGATCATCCGGCGCTCGGCCGCATCGAGCTGATCGGCCAGCCGATGTTCCTCTCGCGCACGCCGTCGTCGCTCCGCACCGCGACGCCCGAGCGCGGCGAGCACACCGACGCGATCCTCAAAGGTCTTGGCTACAGCGCCGACGCGATCGCCAAGCTCAGAGCCGAGAAAGTCGTCGCGTAAAAGTCAACGGCCGGGCGCGGCGACGCCGACGCCGATCGGGCAACTCACGCCGGTACCGCCGAGGCCGCAATAGCCGCCGGGATTTTTCGCGAGATATTGCTGGTGATAATCCTCGGCGTAATAGAACGGCCGCGCGTCCGCGATTTCGGTCGTGATCGCGCCATGGCCGCTTTTCTTCAGCGCCGCTTCGTAAGCCGCTTTCGATTCCTCGGCTGCTCTTTTTTGTTCGGCCGTGGTGCAATAGATCGCCGAGCGATACTGCGTGCCGACATCGTTGCCCTGGCGCATGCCTTGGGTCGGATCGTGGCTTTCCCAGAACGCCTTCAAAATCGAATCGAAGCCGATCTTTTTCGGATCGTAGACGACGAGCACGACTTCGGTATGGCCGGTGCGGCCCGAGCATACCTCTTCGTAAGTCGGATTGGGCGTGTAGCCGCCGGCATAGCCGACCGCGGTCGTATAAACGCCGGGAAGCTGCCAGAAAGCGCGCTCGGCGCCCCAGAAGCAGCCGAGCCCGACGATCACGCTTTCGAGCCCCGCCGGAAACGGCGGCTCGAGCGGATGGCCGTTGACGAAATGCGCTTTGGCAACCGGCATTTTCTGCTGCCGTCCCGGCAAGGCTTCTTCGCGGCTCGGCAGCTCGAGCTTCTTGCGCGCCATCAGCGACCACATGGAAAATCTCCTCGTTGTTTGAGGCTTGACGGAGCTTAGCGCCGGGGCTTGGGTTAAACCAGCGAGCGGCGAGGCAACGACAACGACGGCGGGCGAGCGAGGCAAATCATGGCATTGACGATCGTGGTGGTGGCGCAAGGCGAGATGGGCGCGGCGGTAGGGCAGCGGCTTCATGCGCGCGGCGCCACCGTCAAGACGTCGCTCCACGGGCGCAGCGCGGCAAGCCGCACGCGCGCACGCGAGGCCGGCATGGTCGCGGTCGAGGACGATCTCAGCCTCGTCACCGGCGCCGATTTCGTCCTCTCGATCGTCCCGCCCGGCGAAGCCAAGGCTTTCGCCGAGCGAATGGCGCCGTCTTTGGCGAAGCTCGACCGCAAGCCGGTCTTCGCCGATTGCAACGCGCTCGCCCCGGCGACCGTGCGCGAGGTCGCGGCGGCGATTGAGCCGAGCGGTTGCGCTTTCGCCGATATCGGTATCCTGGGCGCGCCGCCCTCGCCTTCGGGCGCCGGCGGGCCGCGGCTCTATGCGTCGGGACCCGGCGCGCGCTCCGCGCTCGCGCTCAAGGATTACGGCATCGATGTGCGCATGATCGAAGGCGGCGTCGGCGAGGCCTCGGCGGTGAAGATGGGCTATGCCTGCCTCACCAAAGGCACGCAGGCGATCGGCGCCTCGATGATGCTCGGCGCGATGCGCAACAATGTCTCGGCGACGGTGCGAGAGGCGCTCGCCGACAGCCTGCCCGAGATCCTCGGCTATGTCTCGAAGCAGATGCCGCGCATGTATCCGAAGGCCTATCGCTGGGTCGCCGAGATGGAAGAAATTTCGAAATTCCTCGCCGCCGATCCCGGCGCCAGCCAGATCCTCGCCGGCGCGGCGCGGCTTTACGCCGAGGTCGCGCGCGACTTTGCCGACCGGCAGGAAGACGGCCCGGTCGCGACGATCGAGGGCTTCCTCAAGAAGGACTGAGCGGGACGGCGCCCCGCCTCAAACCAGGGCCGCCGACGACGCGATCAAGCCGGCGTCGTCAAGAATGCGGTCATGGCCCGTGCTTCATCGCCGAAACCGCGGTGAGCAGGAGCGCGAACACCGCGAGCGCTAATGTTCTCACGATTATTTCCGCGATGTCGCATCGGCGCGCGCCGCGATCACCTCGGCGACCGCGGCCGTGTCCTTGGCGCCGAGCCCGGCGGCTTGCGCAGCATCGTAAAGCGGCGCGCTGGCGGCGAAGGTCGGCAGCGGCACGCCGAGCGCTTTGGCGAAATCGGCGATGATCGCCATATCCTTCTGCCAGATGTCGATCTTCATCGTCGGCGCGTAATCGTGCTTTGCCATCAGCGGCGCGCGCAGCTCGAAGACGCGCGACGTGCCGGCGCCGGCCGCGATCACCTCGACGATGGTTTCGGGATCGAGCCCGGCCTTGGTGCCGAGCACCATCGCCTCCGCGCTGGCGACGTTGTGCACGGCGACCAGCAGGTTGGCGACGAACTACATCTTGCTGCCGTTGCCGAACGCGCCGAGATAGCGGCTGGTGCGCGCAAAGCGCCGGAAGACCGGCTCGGCCTTGTCGTAGGCCGCACGCTCGCCGCTGGCATAGACGGCAAGATCGCGCGCCGCCGCTTGCGCGCCGGTGCCGGAGAGCGGGCAGTCGAGCAGGGTAATGCCGCCGGCCGCGAGCGCGGCGCGCGCTTTTTCCTTCGCTTCGATCGGCAGGGTCGAAAGCTCGGCGACGACGAGTCCGGCAGGTTTTGCGGCGAGAAGACTCGCGACGGTGTCATCGAGCGCTTTGAGGCTCGGCAGGCTCGTCAGCACGATATCTGCGCCCCGCGCCGCCTCGCCCGCGGATGTTGTCGCGATTACACCGGGCTTCAGCGCATCGACACGCGCGGCATCGATATCGTAGCCGCGCACCGAGATGCCATCGGCAGCGAGGTTGCGCGCGATCGCGCCGCCCATGATGCCGAGCCCGACAATGCCGACGGTGGTTTGAGACATATTCGCCACTCCAATGTCGTCATGGCGAGCGACCATCGGGAGCAAAGCAATCCAGCTCGGCAGTGAACCCTGGATTGCTTCGTCGCTACGCTCCTCGCAATGACAGGCTCTAATTCATTGTCCTTGCCTCAAAGCCCCAGATAAAACTTCCGGATCAGCTCGTTGTTGTTGAGCTCTTCCGCCGATGTCCCGGCGAAGGCGATTTTGCCGTGAACGATGACGTAGCCGCGATCGGCGATCCGGATCGCCTGGGCGAAATTCTGCTCGGCCATCAGCACCGTGAGTTGATAATCGCGCTGCAGCTCCTTGATCTTGTCGATCATGCGGGAAACGAGGAGCGGCGCGAGGCCGACCGAGGGCTCGTCGATCAGCAGGAGGCGCGGCGATGACATGAGCGCGCGGGCGAGCGCCAGCATCTGCTGCTCGCCACCCGACATGCTACCCGCGAGCTGGCGGCGACGCTCGTGCAGCACGGGGAAGATCTCGTAGCTGTGCTCGAGATTGCGGGCCACCTGCTCGCGCGCCGCCTTGCGGAAGGCGCCGAGATGGAGGTTCTCCTCGACGGTGAGCTTCGGGAACAGCCGGCGTCCTTCCGGCACCAGCGCGATCCCGAGATCGACGATCTCTTCCGTCGTCAGCTTGGTCAGATCGTGGCGGGTGCCGTCGATCTCGGCGGTGATGGCGCCGGCGCTCGGCCTGAGCAGCCCCATCACGCACTTCATCAACGTGCTTTTACCGTTGCCGTTGGTGCCGAGAAGCGCGACGGTCTGGCCGCTTTCGACCGCGATCGACACGTCTTCGAGCACGCGCACCGCGCCATAGCCGGCGTGCAGCCCGTCGATGGCCAGATGCGCCGTCATGAACTTCTATTCTCCAAGATAGGCGCGCTCGACATCGGGGTTGCGGACCACGTCTTGCGGGGCGCCGTCGGCGATCTTCTTGCCGGCGACGAGGCAAACGAGGCGCTGCGAGAAGCTCATGACCGCGCGCATGATGTGCTCGATCAGGATCACGGTGACGCCCGATTGGTTGAGCTTCACCAGGAGGGCGAGGATGTCGTCGACTTCGGAATGCGAAAGCCCGGCCATCGCCTCGTCGGCGATCAGGAGCTTCGGCGCCGCCGCCATGGCGCGGGCCAATTCCAGCTTGCGCATCTCGATTTGCGTCAAGTCGCGCGGCCGCGCGTTCGCCTTGTCCTGCAGCGAAACCATGGCGAGCAGCTCTTCGCAGCGCGCGTCGATCTCGGCCGTCGAGAGCATCGCGCCGCCGCGATGCTTCGCCGTGAAGAGCAGCGGCACATGCAAATTCTGAACGACGGTCAGGCTGCGGAACGGTTTCGGCAGCTGGAAGCTGCGCGCGAGACCGAGCCGCGTGCGCTGATAGGCGGGCAGCCCGTCGAAAGCACGGCCGTCGAAGCGAACGCTGCCGGCATCGTGGCGCTGGATGCCGGAGAGGCAATTGACCAAGGTGCTTTTGCCCGAGCCGTTGGGACCGATGAGACCGACGCGCTCGCCGCGATGAACGTCGAGCGCGATATCCTCGAGCGCGACGAAGCCGCCGAAGCGCTTGCCGAGACCGCGGACCTCGAGCAGCGCCTCGGTCATGTCGCCGCTCCCGGCGTCGCCGGCGCTTTGCCGCGGCGGCGGAAGGTCAGGCCGATGAGGCCGTTGGGCGCCGCGACGACAAAGAACACCAGCACCGCGCCGACAAGCAACAGGTTGAGCGAGGACGAGATCGTCACCGTCGCCGCTTGCTGAATGACGCCGAGGAAGATCGCGCCGATCAGCGGCCCGATCCAGCTCGTCATGCCGCCGACCAGCGGCATGGCGATGGCGTTGACCGCATAGGCGAGGTTGAAGCCGGAGCTCGGATCGAGATAGGTGACGTAGTAAGGCAGCGGCGCGCCGGCCATGCCCATCAACGCGCCCGACAATGTGGTCGCGACCAACTTCAGCTTGAGGGTCGGCACGCCGGCGGCTTCCGCGGCCTGCTCGTCGTCGCGCACGGCGGCGAGACCGAAGCCCAAGGTCGAGTGCTCGATGCTGCGCGCGATCGCGACCGACAGCCCCGCCAGGACCAGCATCACGAAGAAGAGGTAATGGATATAGGCGCCGAAGAACGGCGCCGCTGCCGGGCGTATGACGTAAACGCCGCGCGAGCCGCCGACATAGTCCCAATTGGTGACGAAGGTCTGCACCACGATCGCCAGCGCCAAGGTGCCGATGGCGAAGAACACGCCTTTGAGGCGCAGCGTCAACACGCCCATGCCGAGGCCGACGAGACCCGAGAGGATGCCGCCGACGAGGATCAGCAGCGGAATCGGCGGGCCCCAGAGCTGGTGCAGCACCACCGTCGCATAAGCGCCGATCGCGAAGAACCCGGCGGTGCCGAAATTGATGTAACCGGTATAGCCGCCGAGAATGTTCCACGCCGTCGCGAGGACGACGTATTGCAAGACGACATAGGCGGCGAAGAAGAAGTAATCGTTGGTGACGAGGCGCGAGGCGGCGAAAACCGCGATCACCACCAGCGCCGTGACGAGCCAAAAGGTGCGGTTTCTCACGTGCGCCCCAAAATCCCGGCGGGGCGGAACGCCAGAGTCAACAAGAGAATGCCGAAGGATACGGCCGGCGCCCAGGACGGGCCGTAGAAGGTCGATGTAAGACTCTCGGCGACCCCGAGCAAAAGCGCCGCCGCCAGCATGCCGGGAAAGCTGCCCATGCCGCCGAGGACGACGATGGCGAAGACGCGGCCGATATAGTCGCGACCGATCGACGGTTCGACCGGCTGGATGACGATCAGCAGCGCACCGGCGATCGACGCCGTCGCGATCGAGAGCGCGAAAGCGATCAGCTTCACCCGCGCCGGATTGATCGACATCAGGCGCAGCGCGAGGCTGTCTTGCGCGACTGCGAGGATCGCGCGGCCGATATAGGTCTTCGACATGAAGAGCTGCAGCGCGCCGATCATGGCAAGCGCGACGAGGCAAGGCAGCAAGGTCCGCCAGGCGAGATCGACATCGCCGATATGCCAGGTCACGTCGATATAAGGCGCCTGGACGAAGCGGTAGTCGACGCCGAAGCCGAGGATCAGCGCGACCTCGGTGATGAAGAGGATGCCGAAGAAGAAGGCAAGGCCGCGCAAGCCCTCCTCGCCGCGCCGCTCGAACGAGAAGTGATAGACCTCATAGAGCGCCGCGCCGAGCGCGAAAAAGAACGGTGTCATCAGAACCGCGCCGAGGATCGGATCGATGCCCCAGTGCTGATTGAGCACGTAGACGCAGAACGAGCCGAGGATGACGAAGGCCGGGTGGGCGAGGTTCCCGATGTCGAGCATGCCGAAAGAGATCGCAAGCCCGACCGAGACGGCCGCATAGAACCCGCCCAGCATGATCCCCGAGACAATCGCGTTGAGCAGCAAATCGGCGACCATGATCCTCCCCGAACATCCTTTTATGCGGCGGCCCGCCCCCCGTGGACCGCCCTTGCTCGCCAGTTTGTCCGAAGCCGCGCGGCTTTGCCAGTGCCGCTTTACCGTGCGGCCTTACTGCCCACGGCCTTTCGCCGCTTGCCGGGCTGCGCTAGCTTTGCCGCGTCCCCGCAACGAAAGCCCTCGCCATGGCGCAACCAATCGATCTGCAATTCGCTCATGTCGGCATCTACGTTACCGATCTCGCGAAGATGGCGGACTTCTACCATCGCGTGCTGGGCTTCCCGATCACCGACGAGGGGCCCCTTCACGGCGCGCAGATGATGTTCTTCAGCCGCAACCCCAAGGAGCATCATCAGGTGGTGCTGGTCGCCGGCCGGCCGCCCGGCCATGGAGACAAGGTGATCAACCAGCTCTCGTTCCGCGTCGGCTCGCTCGCCGACGTGCGCGCCTTCTACCAGCGCGTCCGCGCCGAGAAGAGCGCAAGCGACGTCCATCCGATCTGCCACGGCCACGCCTGGTCGGTTTATTTCCGCGATCCCGAGGGCAATCGCATCGAGGTCTATTGCGATACGCCCTGGTACGTGCACCAGCCGATCCGCGAAGAGATGGATTTCGCCCTGCCGGAGGACGAGATCGTCAGACGCAGCGAGGCCCTCGCCCGCTCCCTCCCCGGCTTCAAGCCGGCCGAGGAATGGCGCCGCGAAGCCGCGCGCGCCATTGCCGACTACACGCCGGAATGAATCGGCCCGAGAGTCGCGGCGCTTCTACCTACGATCGTCGGCCGCGGACTTGTTCCGCGAGTTCATAGATTAAAAGCCTCTCATGGATGCCGGGACCACAAGCCCGGCAATGACGGCGGCTGACGATCTCGCCCGTCAGACCTGCCAAGAGGTTCGCGGAGTTTGCCGCGCGCGGCAGTCCAAGATCGCGCGCCCCACGTTATTAACCAACTTCGAGTAATTAACCAATATATCCGGCAGAAAACGCGGATTTATATAGTAAATATCGCGATTTAGATTGAAATTCGTTTCGAAACACTTAAACTCCGCCGCTGTCAAATCGCTGTTGGTTGAAGGAAATTGACGATGCGGATCTACACCGTGACCTGCGATGGCCGTCCTGCCGCGATCGTGCGCGCCGCCGATAAGAGCGAGGCGATCGCGATCGCCCTCGATCTCGCCGAGCAGCGCAATCTTCTCGGTCTGGTCGCCGGCCCACGCCGCTTCCTCGCCCGCGAGCCGAGCGATGCCGAAATGCTCGAATGGTTCCGCCACCACAGCGATCACCTCATCCTCGAGGAGCCGATCGCGGCATGAGCGCGGCCACTCTTTCCATGGCAGAGTTCGACGACAGCGAGGCGCGCCGCATCGCGGCGGACCTGATGGGCAAGTACGGCAACGACGCCATCGATTATGTGCTGTCGCGCACCGAGCGCGCGGTCGAGATCGGCGACGACATCGCGCAAGCGATCTGGCGCAAGGTCCTCGCCGCCACATCGGAGCTGCTCCGGCGTTGACGCTCTCCTAAGCACGCCATAGCGTAAGGCCCTCCATGAGCGGGCCTTATCAGACCATCCTGACCGACGCGCCTACGCCGCATGTATTGCGCGTGACGCTCAATCGGCCCGAGGTCGCAAACGCCTTCAACACGCAGATGATGCGCGAGCTCCTCGCCTTGTGGCAGGAGCTCGAGCTCGCCGCCGAACCGCCGCGCTGCATCGTCTTGACCGGCGCCGGCAGCCGCGCCTTCTGCGCCGGCGCCGATCTGAAAGAACGCAACACGCTCAGCGAAGCGCAATGGATGGCGCAGCACGTCGTCATCGAAGAGCAATTCCAGGCGCTGATCGAATGCCCCATCCCGGTGATCGCCGCCGCCAACGGCCATGCCTTCGCCGGCGGGCTCGAGATGCTCCTCGCTTGCGACTTCGCTTACGCGGTCAAGGACGCGCGCTTCGCCTTGACCGAAGTGACGCTCGGCCTCATGCCGGGCGCGGGCGGCACGCAGACCTTGCCGCGCAGCGTCGGCGAGCGCCGCGCCAAGGAGATCATCCTCACCGGCAAGCCGTTCGCTGCCGACGAGGCGCTGCGCTGGGGCGTCGTCAACGCGCTCTATGAGCCCCAGGCGCTGATGCCGGCGGCGCTCGAGACCGCGGCGCGGATAGCGTCGAACGCGCCGCTCGCCGTCAAAGAGGCGCGGCGCTCGATCCATCAGGGGCTGCAGAAGGACCTCACCACGGCGCGGCGCTTCGAGATCGAATGCTATAACAGGCTCGTTCCGACCGAAGACCGTCGCGAAGGCATCCGCGCCTTCAACGAGAAGCGCAAGCCCCAATTCAAGGGACGCTGAGATGAGCACGGCGCTCGCGCTCGGCGAGGATTATCCCGAGATCCGCGCCGGGGTGCGGAAAATCTGCGCCGGCTTCCCCGGGAGTTACTGGCGCAGCCTCGACGAGAAACAGGATTATCCCGAAGCCTTCGTCGCCGCTCTCACCCGCGCCGGCTATCTCGCGGCGCTGATCCCCGAGAGTTACGGCGGCGCCGGCCTGCCGCTGCGGGCGGCGAGCGCCATCCTCGAAGAGATCCACGCCGCCGGCTGCAACGCCGCCGCCTGCCACGCGCAGCTCTATATCATGGGCACGCTCTTGCGCCACGGCAGCGAGGAACAGAAGCAGCGTGTCTTGCCGAAGCTCGCTTCAGGCGAGCTCAGGCTGCAGGCTTTCGGCGTCACCGAGCCTTCGACCGGCACCGATACGACGCAATTGAAAACGCGCGCCGAGCGGCGCGGCGACCGCTACGTGATCCATGGTCAGAAAGTCTGGACCTCGCGCGCGCTGCATTCCGACATGATGCTGCTCCTGGCGCGCACCACGGCGGCCGAGAAGGTGCAACGCCGCGGCGACGGGCTCTCGGTGTTCCTCATCGATCTGCGCGCCAGCATCGGGAAGGGGCTCGAGATCAGGAAGCTCCCGGCGATGATCAACCACAACACGACCGAGCTATTTTTCGACGGGCTGGAAGTGCCGGCCGAGACCCTCATCGGCGAAGAAGGCAGAGGTTTTCGCTACATCCTCGACGGCATGAATGCCGAGCGCATCCTTATCGCCTCGGAGGCCCTGGGCGATGCGCGGTGGTTCATCCGCACCGCGACCGACTATGCCAAAAGCCGCATCGTCTTCGAGCGCCCGATCGGCCAGAATCAAGGCGTGCAATTCCCGATCGCGCGCGCTTTCGCCGAGACCGAGGCCGCCGATCTCATGATCCGCAAGGCGGCAGCGCTGTTCGATGCCGGCACTGCCTGCGGCGCCGAAGCCAATATGGCAAAGCTCCTCGCGGCGGACGCATCCTGGCATGCCGGCGAGACCTGCCTCCAGACGCATGGCGGCTTCGGCCTCGCGCGCGAATACGATGTCGAGCGCAAATGGCGCGAGACGCGGCTCTTCTCGATCGCGCCGGTCTCGACCAACCTTATTCTCGCCTATATCGCCGAGCATATGCTCGGCCTGCCGCGATCGTATTAAGCCGCACCGCTAAGCCGCCCGCTCTCCGCCGCCGCGGCGGCGGCGTCGCGCCACAGCCGCGGCGCCGGGACGACGATGCCGGCGGCGCGCGCCTCGATCAGCTCGGCAAAGCGCTCGATGATCGCCGCGGGCTGGAATTCCGGCCGGGCCGCATGGGCGAGCGCGCGCTGCGATAGCGTCGCGTAATGAGCCTCGTCATGCCACATCGCCTGAAGATGCGCGGCCCAAACCTCGATCGGCGCGTCGTAATCGAGGCAAACGCCGCCGGGGCCGACCGCTTCGGGCAAGCCGCCGCGATCGCTCGCGAGCACGGGAATGCCGTTGATCTGCGCCTCGCTGGCAACGCGGCCCCAGGCTTCGTGATAGCGGCTCGGCGCGAGCAGAACCTTGGTCGTGCCGTAAATCGCCTCGACGCCTTTCGCCGGCGCGCGAATCGTGACATTGGGCAAGGAAGCGGCGGCCGCGCGCAGCTCGGCCCGCGTCATGCCGGGCCATTGCGGCAGGTTGCGATCGACGTTGTCGAAAATAAGGAACGGAATCTCCGGGCAAGCGCGAGCCAGCTTCACCACCAGCTCGCCGCCCTTGAAATTCTGCAAGCCGATGAAGGTCGCGTCGCGCCGCTCGTGATGCTTCAAGCGATAAAGCGCGGGTTCGACCAGCGGCGGGATCACGTGGAAGTTCAGCCCGTGCGCGCCGCCGTTATGGCGTGCGGCAAAATCGGAGACGGTGAGCCAGAGCGTCTCGCGGCGGACGGCGTCCGTGACCGGATCGGGCGGCTCGTTCGCGGCGTGGATGTAATACGCGACCGGAATCTCGCGCGCGACGCACTGCGCGACGGTATGAATCCAGGATTGCACGACGACGATGTCGGGACGGAAATCATCGAGCACCTGATCGAAGCAGAAATCGACGTCCCAGCTGCGATAGGTGGGATAGCCGGCGAAACGATCGACCAAGGCCCGCCGGTGCTCGCCGAGCTTCGAGCGCAGGCTCGCCCATTTGCCGACAAAGCCGGCCGAGATGAGGCCGGCGACCACGCCAGGTTCATGGCCGCGCTTGATGAGCGCCCTGCAGAGCTGGTCGGTGTTACGCTCCTGCCCGCGCTTGACCTCGGGCAGGAAAGCGGAATGCGTCACGAACAGGATGCGCATGGCGCGGCGACCCGCGGCAGCCGCTAGGGCAATTCCGGCGGATCGATCTTGGCTTTGGCGCGGGCGGTCGAGCGTTCGGCGACCATCCACATCGCGAGGGCGATCAGCCCGACGCTGATCAGCGCCGCCGGAGTTTGCTGCACGCCGGTTTCGGCGAAGGGGAAGTAAGCCAGATAGCGCGGGTCGATCGACGTCGCGATCGCATTGAGGCCCATCACGGCCCCCAGCACGCCAACGACGTGGCCGGTTGCGCGCATGGTGATGCTGGGTTTGGAAGGCCGGCGCGTCATCGGATCAACTCCTGAGAAAAGCGTGGAACCGACCCTCGATAGGCAACAAATAGGCCATGACTGTCGGATCAAAGGCTTAAGCACCGTTAACCGTGCCCCGGCGGGTGCTTCGTCAAATCGCGCGACGGTTAATATCGCGCGGCGGGCGAGCGAAGCTTTTGCCGAGATTCGGCCGCAATCCCACCACGAAAGTTGCACGCGCCCGGCCTAGCGTGAGGGCTCTTGGGATCTGCCCGAACGTCATCAAGGAGCAAAAGAACATGCGCGTCTTCGCTATCCTTGCCGTCTCCGCGACGGCCCTCCTCCTCTGCGCCGCCCGCCCGGCACTGGCGCAACAAGGGGGTTCGCAGATCACTTGCGCGCAGATCGGCGACGCGCAGCATTTCGTCGACGGGCTGAAGCCGGGCCCGAACACTAGCGCCGCGCAAAAGCACCTCGACGCCGCCAAGGCCGCCAGTCAGGCCGGCAACGACAAGCAATGTGTCCAAGAACTCGGGCGCGTCGACTACTATGCGCGCCGCTCGGCGGCGGCCGATAAGCGTGCGGCGGCGGGGGCGGCACATCCGCGCCCGCGGCGTCATGTGCTCTGCGCCGATGCGATTCATCAGAATCGCCCGGGCGGCAGCGACTGGCACGGCCCGAGTTACGGCTGCCCGAAAGTGATGTAAGGGCGCGCCAGACGCCCGCCTGGGCCACTCCCCGTCTTGCCGTCGCCGCGGAAAGATGAAATTCTCCGCCGCAGAAAACATCAAGGGAGCAGCCGATGGCAGGCACAGGCGTTCATCCTCCGGTCCTTTCCTTCGCCGAGCGCGATCGCCGCTGGAAGCGCGTCCGCGACCTGATGCGCCAACGTGGACTCGACGGTCTCGTCGTCGCCGGCTTTCGTACCCGCGAGATGTATGAAAGCTATGTCAGCGACGACTACAACGAAGGCTGCGTGATCTTTCCGCTCGAAGGCGACCCCGTCGTCGTCACCTGGGCGCATCTGCGCGTGATGCGCGCGCTGTGGTCGGCCGAGCGCGGCGACAAGCTCTGGATCGAGGATCAGCGCGTCGCGACCAGCGGCCAAGCCGCGGCCGAGATCGTCGCGGAAAAGCATCTCGCGGAATCGAAGCTCGGCGTTGTCGGCCTCACCTCGCAAGCGCCGACCGAGATCTATGGCGGCATTCCCGCGACCTTCTGGGCGCAGTTCTCGACCGCGCTGCCGAAGGCCAGCTTCGAGGACATCTCGGAGGAATTCAGCCATCTGATGCTGGTCAAAAGCGAGGAAGAGCTGGCGCAGGTGCGCTACGCGGCCGCCGCCGCCGAAGCCGCGTGCAAGGCGATCGCCGAGGTCGCGGAACCGGGCGTCGGCGAGGAAGTGATCATGGCCGAAGCGACCGCCGCGATGCTGCGCTTCGGCATCGGGCTGCGCTATCCGATGATCGTGATGAATTCGGGCCCGGCGACGCTCTCGTGGGGCCCGCCGCGCTGGACCACGCGGGGCGAGGCGCCGCGCGTCTTGCAGCGCGGCGATCTGATGCAGGCCGAGCTGATGCCGCTCTGCGGCAATCAGGAGGTCCAGGTGCAGATGACCGTCGCCTGCGATCCGATCGACGAGACCAACCGCACATGCGAGCGCGTCGCGCGCCAATGCTACGACGCCGGGCTCCACGAGATGAAGCCGGGGATGAAGTTCAGCGAGCTGGTCGCGATCATGGAAGAGCCGCTGAAATCATCCGGCTGCTGGTCCTATACGCCGCTCTTGCATTCGGTCGGGCCGCATTTCCTGATGGGCCGCAGCAGCGTCAACGCCAACAGCATCAATCTGCGCGATATGGGCGTGCGCTTTCAGGGCGCGATGGAGTGGCGCGTGCGCGACGCGGTGCTGCAGGAAGGCATGGTCTTCGCTTTCGAGCCGAATGCCTGTATCGGGACCCATCGCGTCAACATCGGCGGCACGGTGGTGGTAACGGAAAGCGGCTGCGAGGAGCTCAACGTCATCCCGACCAGCGTCACGCACAAGCAGTAACGCCTGTCAGCCTCGAGGGGGCCGACAAGTTTTTAAGGGTGCTCCATCTCGGGATGGTAGAGGGTCACGCTGGCGGGGCTGACTCCGGCCTTGCCGATGGCGTCGGCGATCATCGCATCGCGATGCTGGCGATAGGCGGAGCGCGCCGCGGCGTAGAAATCGAGCGAATTCTTTTCCAGCGCGTCGGTCGCATCGAGCGTGTCGGCGCGCGTATCGACGCCGTTGGCGCCGGCCCGCGACCAATTCGCGTACATCGCATTTGTGCCGCCGACCCAGGCGAGCGGATCGAGCACGAAGCCGAGGCCGGTGCCGACGGCGTCGCGCACATTCGAGGGGCCGAAGATCGGCAGCACGACATAAGGTCCTTCGCCGATGCCCCAGACCGCAAGCGTCTCGCCGTAATCGGCGTCGTGATAGGGCAGGTTCCAATCCGACGCGACGTCGAAGATGCCAAGCCCGCCGACCGTGGTATTGATGACGAAGCGCTCCAGGGTGATCCAGCCGCGGCTGAAATTGCCTTGCAGGATGTCGTTGATCTCGATCACCGGCGCGTGGAGGTTCAAGAGGAAATCGTGCAGCCGGTTTTGCACCGGAACCGGCACGTCGTCGCGATAAGCCTCGGCCACCGGCTTGACGGCGTTCTTGTCGACGAACTGATCGAAAGCAAAGACATCGCGATTGGTCGGCTCGGCGGGATCGTTGCGCGCATCGTAATCCGCACGCGCCTGCGGATCGGTCGGCGGGGTGGCGCAAGCGCCGAGCACGGGCGCCAACAGACCAACCAGCAGCAAGACGGACAGCCGACGCAGCCGCGGCTTCGACCCCAATGAACTTTGCACCGATCCCCCTAGTCCAGAACGAAACGTCCCCGTCGGGACAGTGACGCACCGCGCGCGCGGCGGCAAGTGGCTTGCGCGCGACTCGAAACGCGAAGCCGCGAGACAAAGCGCGAGATTCCTGGCATTGTCGCGACTTCTTCGTCTCAATTGCGTAAAGATGGATTGACCGATGCCTCAGCGCAGCAAGAAATCGAGCCAGCAGATCCGCTCCAACAAGCGCAAGGCCAAGCGCAAGGCGCTGCGCCGCCGCCAGCGCCGCCGCGCGACCGGGCTCTAGCGCCCGATGGGCGCGGCGCGGCTTTGCGGATTCGCCGCGGCGCTTGCCGTCGCGCTGGCACTCGTTTCCCCGGCGGCGCGTGCCGCCGAAACCGTCAAGCTCGGCCTCCTCAAGACCGCCGGCAACGGCGGCATCTTCGTCGCCGACGCGCGCGGTTATTTCGCCGCCGAGGGCCTCGCCATCGATATGCATTTTTTCGACGGCGCGCTCGCCATCGCCGTCGCGGTGGTCGGCGGGGACGTCGATCTTGGCTCGACCGCGCTGACCGGCGGGCTCTTCAACCTTGCCTCGCAAGGCGCGCTGCGCATCGTCGCCGCGCAAAGCGCCGACGT
>DATGLO010000404.1:0-4341 GCA_035294105.1 Allostellaceae bacterium | reverse complement strand
CGATGGTAACGAGGGTCGAGACCACGACGATGCCGGCGACCTCCTCGGGCTGGTTGTTCCAGCGCAGCGCGAAAAGATAATTGAACACCGCCGAAGGCATCGAGCTTTGCATGACGACGGCCGCGCGCGCCGCGCCATGCAGGCCGAAGAGCGCGGTCACGCCAAAACCGAGTGCCACGCCCATGCCGATGCGCAACAGCGACAGCATGAAGGCGCGCGGGAAAGCCGCGATGCGCAGCGAGCCCAGCGAGACCCCGAGCATCAGCAGCATCAGCGGCACGGTAATGCTGCCGAGCAGGCCGACGGTGTCGGCGAGAAACTGCGGCAGGGTGATGCCCGCTTCCGTGACGGCGAGGCCTAGCGCCACGGCATAGATGATCGGCATCCTCGCGATGGCGCGCCAGCTCATCGTGCCGGCCGCGATCGCCTGGCCGACGGTGAAATTCATGATCGAGGTGAAGCAGACGAAGACGATCGCATAAGCGAGCCCTTCCGGGCCGAATGCATAAAGCGCGAGCGGTATGCCGAGATTGCCGGTATTGGGGAACGACATCGACGGCAGATAGGTCCTGAGGCGGAGACCGCAGAGCTCCAAGATCAGGCTCGCCACGATCAAAAAGCCGGTGAGGATCGTCAGCGAGGCGGCGGCGGTCGCGGCGAAGGCACCCGCCGGCACGCTCATCTTGGCAAAGGCCGAGAAGACGAGACAGGGCGTGCCGATCTCGGTGACGAGCGTCGTCAGCGCATGCGCATCAAACTTCCGCCCGACCCGCGTCCAGCCGAAGCCGATCAGCGCCGTGATGATGACCGGCGCGATCGCCGTCAGGATGGTTTGCAGCACGCCGCGCGAGCGCTCCCGGCAAGACAAGAAAGGCAACAAAGCCGATTTTAGCGCGGCAGCGGCGAATCGCGAACGCCGGCAGGGCCGATTTGACGATCGTTGAGCGCTCGCCTAAACGCGCCTGCCAATCGGGGAGGGCGATATTTTGGCCGACATCCATGCGACGCTCGCACCTTGGGCCGAGGCGCTGCTGCGCGCGATCGCCGGCCTCGCTTTGCTGCCGCATGCGCTGCAAAAGCTATTCGGCTTTTTCCCCGAGAGCAAAGTGCCGGCCAATCTCACAGAGCTCGCGGCCTCGCTCGATCAATGGGGCTATCGCCCGGGCAAGTTCTGGGCCTTCATTGTCGCCGCGACCGAGCTGATCGCCGGACCGCTTCTGGCGCTCGGCCTTTTCACGCGATGGGCGGCGTTGCCGATCTTCATTTTCCTCGCGCTCTCCGCGGCGGCGCATGGCAAGCGCGACGGCTGGTTCTGGACCGTGCACGGCGCCGAATATCCGCTCGTCTGGGCAGCGATCGCGCTGTTCTTTTTCATCAACGGCGGCGGGCCGCTATCGCTGGATGCCTGGCTCGGCTTTGGCGGCTAGTGGCGTTTGAAGAACTGCACCGCGCGCTCGTGTTTTTCGGCGGCGGCGCGGCTCGCGAAGGTGCCGAGATTGCGGCGCCGGCCGGTCTTCGGATTCTTCTTCCGCGAGTAAAGACGATATTCGCCGGATTTGAGTTTGCGGATCATGGCGTCCTCGTGCTCTCGAGGGTCAACAACTCGACCCCTTCCTCGACTAACGCCCCAGGCGCGAAATGGATCGCCGCGATGATGCCATCGGCGGGCGCGATAATGGCATGCTCCATCTTCATCGCTTCGATCAGCATCAGCCGCTGGCCGCGCGTGACCGCCGCGCCCGGCGCGACGAGCACCGCGGTCACCTTGCCCGGCATCGGCGCGACGATCTTGCCGGCGTTCGCGGCGCTCTGCTCGCCGGGCGCCAGCGGATCGAGATAGGTGAGGCGCGTCGTCGCATCGGGCGTGACGATCCAGAACTCGTTGCCGAGCCGGGTGACCGCCGCATCGACCGGCGCTTCGATGACGTCGCCGTCGACCGCGCGGCGGTTGCCGGCAATCCGCACCTCATGCGTCCGGTCGCCGAAGCGAAAGCGAAAACTCGCGCGCGCCGCTTCGCCGATGCGCCAACCATCGCGCTGCTGCCAGGGCGAATAGGGGTCGGCGGGGGCCAACGGCTTCTCGTTCAAGACGCTCAGCGCGGCGGCAATCGCCGCTTGTCGCGAATCTGGCGCAGACAACAGCGTATCGTAATGGCGCGCGATAAAGCCCGTGTCGCCGGCCTGTGCGGCGAAATCCGGATGCATGGCGATGCGTAACAGCAGCTCGCGATTGGTGACAACGCCGGCGATCCGCGTCTCGGCCAGCGCCGCGCCCAAGCGCTGCAACGCCTTATCGCGCGTCTCGCCCCAGGCGATCAGCTTGGCGATGAGCGCATCGTAATAAGTGCCGATACGATCGCCTTGGCGAAAGCCGGTCTCGACGCGCAGCGTGTCGCTTGGTTCGGGAAAGCGCAGCAAGGCCAGCGCCCCCGCGCTCGGCAGGTAGTCGCGCGCCGGGTCTTCGGCATAAAGCCGCGCTTCAATCGCGTGGCCGCGCCGCAGGATGGCGTCTTGCTTCAAGGGAAGTGGCTCACCCGCGGCGACGCGGATTTGCCATTCGACCAGATCGAGGCCGGTGATCATCTCGGTCGCGACATGCTCGACCTGCAGCCGCGTATTCATCTCGATGAAATAGAATTTGCCGTCGGCCGAAACGAGCTCGATCGTGCCGGCGCCGCGATAATCGACGGCGCGCGCGGCGTTCACCGCGATCTTCGCCAGCTCCTGGCGCTGCGCGTCGCTCAAATCCGGCGCCGGCGCTTCCTCGATCAGCTTTTGGTGGCGGCGCTGGATCGAGCAGTCGCGCTCGAACAGATGCACGACATTGCCGTGGCTGTCGGCAAAGACCTGCATCTCGATATGCCGCGGATCGATGAGGTATTTCTCGATCAGCAGCCGGTCGTCGCCGAACGCGGCTTTCGATTCTCGCCGCGCGCCGGCCACCGCCTCCACCAGCTCGCTCTCGGCCTGAACGATGCGCATGCCTTTGCCGCCGCCGCCTGCCGAGGCTTTGAGCAGCACCGGAAGGCCGATCGCCTTCGCTTCTTTTATCAGCCGCGCGTCGCTCTGCTCCGTGCCGTGATAGCCCGGCACCAGCGGCACGCCGGCCTTTGTCATCAGCGCTTTGGCCTCGGCTTTCGAGCCCATGGCGCGGATCGCGGCGGCGGGCGGGCCGATGAAGGCGATGCCGGCCGCCTCGCAAGCCGCGGCAAAGTCGGCATTCTCCGAGAGGAAGCCGTAGCCGGGATGGATTGCTTCGGCGCCGCTTTGCTTGGCGGCGGCGATGATGCGCGCGATATCGAGATAGCTCTCGCGCGCGGGCGGCGGGCCGATCGGGATCGCCTCGTCGGCCATCGCGACATGAAGTGCGCCCGCATCGGCTTCGGAATAGACCGCGACGGTCGCGATGCCGAGGCGCTTGGCCGTGCGCATCACGCGGCACGCAATCTCGCCGCGATTGGCGACGAGGATTTTGGAAAAGAGCTTGCTCACATCCGGAAGACGCCGAAATCGGTCTTGGGGATCGGCGCGTTGAGGCTTGCCGAGATCGCGAGCGCCAGCACGCGGCGCGTGTCGGCCGGATCGATGATGCCGTCGTCCCAGAGCCGCGCGCTGGCGTAATAAGGGTGGCCTTGCGTCTCGTATTGCGCGCGGATCGGCGCCTTGAAAGCTTCTTCCTCGGCCGCGCTCCATTTTTCGCCGCGCGCTTCGATACCCTCGCGCCGTACGGTGGCGAGGACATTCGCCGCCTGCTCGCCGCCCATCACCGAGATGCGCGCATTCGGCCAGGCGAAGAGGAAACGCGGATCGTAGGCGCGGCCCGCCATGGCGTAATTGCCGGCGCCGAAACTGCCGCCGATGATGACGGTGAATTTCGGCACAGCGGCGCAGGCGACGGCGGTCACCATCTTCGCGCCGTCCTTGGCGATACCGCCGGCCTCGTATTTCTTGCCGACCATGAAGCCGGTGATGTTCTGCAGGAAGATCAGGGGAATGCCGCGCTGCGCGCAAAGCTCGACGAAATGCGCGCCCTTCAGCGCGTTTTCGGAGAACAGCACGCCGTTATTGGCGACGATGCCGACGGGATAACCCCACAGCCGGGCAAAGCCGCAGACGAGCGTCGACCCATAGAGCGGCTTGAATTCGTCGAGCGCGCTGCCGTCGACCAGCCGCGCGATCACCTCGCGCACGTCGTAGCTCTTGCGCGCGTCGCTCGGCACGACGCCGTAGATCTCTTGCGCCTCGTAAAGCGGTTCTTGCGGCGCGGCGAGATCGAGGCTCACGCGCTTGACGCGGTTGAGATTGGCGACGATGCGCCGCGCGATGCCGAGCGCCTCGCCG
>DATGLO010000403.1:0-2502 GCA_035294105.1 Allostellaceae bacterium | reverse complement strand
GAAGCCGGCATCGACGATCGCCTGATATTCCTCATGCATGACATCGGCAATGGCGAAGACGAATTCCTCGTCGTTCTTGTAGTGCTCGTTCGCCATCCAATGCTCGATTGTACCGGGCGTGTTGGCCGGCAGATAGGCCTCGGCGACTTTGACGCCGGCAAGCGCCGCCTTGAAATTGTCGAGGTCGCGCTTCAGCTCGGCGTGGCCGATATAGCGCAGCTTCTCGGTGCAGACCGCCTGCATGGCCGCGCCGGGCTGCTGCAGCCGCGCGCGCGGATTGGCGGTCGATTCGAAGTAGTCGCCGAACTTAGTGCGGTCGCGCGCCGTGATCTCAAGGCGGCGGCGCTGATCGGTCGGGCGCATCTCGAAGCCGGCCATTCGGCTGCGCACGTAATCGGTGAAGTTGGATTTCGACAGCTCGCCGTCATTGACGCTGTCGATGCCGCACTTGACCTGTTGCTTCACGGCCTCGGCGACAGAGGTTCTGAGCTTCGCGTCGAGCGCCGCCTGATCGACGGCTTCGCCGCGCGACTTGGCCATGACCAGCGGCCGCAAATCGGCGGGACGCGGCAGCGCGCCGGCATGAGTGACGAGGATTCGGTCGGTACTGTAAAGCGTCGGCATGGCGTTGCTCCCTTGGTCCTTGACGAAGTTTTGCGCGCGGCAGCCCGCGACGGCAAGCGCAATCGACGCTACGATGCGGGACCAGGCAACGATGATCTTGCCCCACGGTTGTGGGAAACGGAGGAGACCCGCAATGAAGACCAAAGCCGCGATCGCTTACGAGGCGGGCAAGCCCCTCGCCCTGGAGACCGTCGAGCTCGATGGTCCGCGCGCCGGCGAGGTGCTGATCGAGATCAAAGCCACCGGCATCTGCCATACCGACGAGTTCACGCGCTCCGGCGCCGATCCCGAGGGCATCTTCCCGTCGATCCTCGGCCATGAAGGCGCGGGCATCGTCCTCGATGTCGGGCCGGGCGTGACGAGCGTGAAAAAAGGCGATCACGTCATCCCGCTCTACATGCCGGAATGCCGCCAGTGCAAGTCCTGCCTCTCGCATAAGACCAATCTCTGCACCGCGATCCGTGCGACGCAAGGCAAGGGCCTGATGCCGGACGGCACCAGCCGCTTCTCCTTGGGTGGCAAGCCGATCCATCACTATATGGGCTGCTCGACCTTTTCGAATTTCACGGTGCTGCCCGAAATCGCGGTTGCGAAGATTCGCGACGACGCGCCTTTCGACAAGGTCTGTTACATCGGCTGCGGCGTCACCACCGGCATCGGCGCCGTCATCAACACGGCGAAGGTCGAGCCCGGCGCGAACGTCGTCGTCTTCGGCCTCGGCGGCATCGGCCTTAATGTCGTGCAAGGCGCGCGCATGGTCGGCGCCGACAAGATCATCGGCGTCGACACCAACCCGAAGCGCAAAGCGCTCGCCGAGCGTTTCGGCATCACGCATTTTGTGAATCCGAAAGAAGTGGGCGGCGATCTCGTTGCGTATCTCCAATCGTTGACCGATGGCGGCGCGGATTACAGCTTCGAATGCATCGGGAATGTCGAGGTCATGCGCCAGGCGCTCGAATGCTGCCATCGCGGCTGGGGCGTCTCGGTGATCATCGGCGTGGCCGGCGCGGGGCAGGAGATCAAGACGCGGCCCTTCCAGCTCGTCACTGGCCGCGTGTGGAAAGGCACCGCTTTCGGCGGTGCGCGCGGCCGCACCGATGTGCCGAAGATCGTCGACTGGTATATGGAGAAAAAGATCAACATCGACGATCTGATCACGCATCGATTGGCGCTCGGCGACATCAACAAGGGCTTCGATCTGATGCATGCGGGCGAATCGATCCGCAGCGTGATCGTTTATTGAGCGCCGCTGGAATTGCGCGAAAATTGAACTAGACTTGGGGCAACGCGGCACGAGGCCGCTCGAGGGAGGGTGGAATGAGGCTCGTCGTCTATGGGCTCAATAAACGCGTCGGCGTGCTCAAGGACAATTCGATCATCGACTTGAGCGGCGCCTACGCGAAATATTTGCGCGAGGCGAGAGGCGAGACGCAGGCGGAGAATCTCGCCGCGGTGATCGTGCCGCCCGATCTCGCAAAGCTGATCGAAGGCGGGCGCCACGCGCTCGACGAGGCGCAGAAGGCGCTCGATCATCTCGCCCATGCCAAGGACCAGAACGCGATCAACGGCGCGAAGCTGGTTTATGCCGCGAATGCGGTGAAGATCCACGCGCCGCGACCGGCCGGCACGCGCATCGCCTGCGCCGGCTCCAATTTCACCAGCCATCGCGAGCGGATGACCGTGCGCTCCGGCCGCGAAATCCGTCCGCCTTTCATCTGGGGCTTCTGGAAGATCAGCGATCCGATCGGCCCCGACGAAGAGATGATCTATCCCGCGCGTTGCACGCGGCTTGATTACGAGGGCGAGCTCGCGATCATCCTCGGCAAGGGCGGCAAGGATCTGAAGCCGGGCCAACTCAAGGATTTCGTCTGGGGCGTC
>DATGLO010000402.1:0-2830 GCA_035294105.1 Allostellaceae bacterium | reverse complement strand
AGGCCCGCCATGTCGTGGATGGCGCTTTTCGCGCCGACGACCAGCGCCATGTTGAGGGGATCGGTCGCCATCACGCCGACGCCTTTTTCGGGCGAGCCCTTGGCGATGAAGGCTATATCCGTGCCCGCGCCGAGCGCAATGTCGATGCTGTTCGCGACCATCGCCTGATGGAGCCGCGCGGCACCGTCGATCGCGCTCTCTTGGATGTCGAGTCCGTGCTTCTTAAAGATGCCGGCTTGCAGCCCGACATCCAAAAGCATGAAGCTGTAGGCGCGACTTGCCCCTTTGGCGACGCGCAACTGGTCGTCGGCGCGGCTCGGGCCGGCCGTCGCCAGCAGCATGGCGATCGCGCCGCAAACAGCGCCCGTTACTTGATAACGCATTGTGACATCCTCCCGCTTATTGGGAGGAAATTGACACGAACGAGCAGCGGAGGCGAGAGCTATTCGCCGCGCCGGCGGCGCGCGAAGTCTTCGATCTGACGCTCGACGGAATCGAAGGAATCGCGCAGCGCGACATACAAATCTTCGTGCTCGTGACGCTGCCCGGGATGGCGATGCGACGCCAGCGTCGTACCCGGCACTTTCACCTCAACGTCGATAGCGTAGAGCTTCCCCTTGTGATGATGGCGGTGCGGCGCTTCGACGACGACTCGGCAGCCGGTGACACGATCGTAGAACTGCTGGAGCTTGTCGGCGCGCTCGCGGATGCGTTCGCGCACGAAAGGCGACGGCAGCATCTTGCGGAACGTGACTTGCAGCGAGATAGCCATGCGATGCGTCCTTTTGGACCCGGAGCATCAACCGCGACCGCTTCGTCGCGGTTCCTTAAGATATGGGTCGCCCGATCCCGCCCGGCAACTAGGCCGTCGAGCGCCGCGGCTGCGTGCGGAAGCGCAACAGCGCCTCGCGTTCGCGTTCCTGACGGACAACGCCCGCGCGAACCCGCAGCAGGTCGCGCCGCGCCACCAGCCCGACAATCGCGTTGGTCGTGCGGCTGAGGATCGGCACGCGTCCGACACCGGCTGCCGCCATGCGATCGGCAAGCGGCCCGACCAATTCGTCTTCGTAGCCGGTCATGATCTCCATGTCGCCGACCACATCGCCCAGCGTATCGCCGGCGGGCCATCCCGTCATGGTCCAGCGCAGGACATCGGCGCGCGCGACCATGCCGACCAACGCGCCTTTCGCATCGAGCACCGGATAGCTCTTATGGCGCCGCGGCGCGTCGGGCGCGGTGAAGAAAGTGACGACGTCGCTGATCAGCATATCGACCGGCAAGGAATCGACCGGCTTCGCCATGATCTCGGAAACCCGAACGGTCTCGAACGGATCGACGATATATTCGCGCATCACGTGATGCCCGCGCCGCGCCACCTTCTCGGTGAGGATCGAGCGGCGCAGCAACAATACCGTCGTCGCGTGCGCCGCAATGCAGGCGACCGTCAACGGCAACAGGGCGCCGAAATTATGCGTGAGCTCCACGGCGAAGACGATGCCGGTGAGCGGCGAGCGCATCGTCCCGCCCATGATCGCCGCCATGCCGATGAGCGCCCAGAGCCCGTCGGCCCCGGTGGGCATCACCCAACCGATGATCGCACCGAGCGCGCCGCCCATGATCAAGAGCGGTGCGAGCACGCCGCCCGATGTTCCCGAGCCGAGCGCCACGGCCCAGATGATCGCCTTGACGATGGCCAGCCGCACGATTTCGGGCGTCGTCATGCTGCCGTTCAGCAGTGCCGCAATGTCGTCATAGCCGACGCCCAAAGCGTGCGGCTCGATGAGGCCGCCGATGCCGACGACCGCGCCGCCGAAGATCGGCCACCACATCCAATGGATCGGCAGGCGTTGAAAGAGATCCTCGGTTGCATAGACCATTTGCGTCAGCAGGCCCGAGGCGAGGCCGGCGACGATGCCGAGCCCCACAGCGAGCAGCAGGCCCAGCGTCGGCAGAGCGGCACTGACATGCATGGGAAAGAGCGGCGCCGGCCCCATGAGCCACGGTCGCCATGCCGCGGCGATGACGCAGGCGACCGCCACGGGCACAAAGCTGCGCGGCTTCCATTCGAAGAGCAGCAACTCCACCGCAAGCAGCATCGCCGCGATCGGCGTACCGAAGGTCGCCGCCATACCCGCCGCCGCGCCCGCGACCAGCAGCGTCTTGCGCTCGGCATTGGTGAGATCGAAGAACTGGCCAAAGAGCGAGCCGAAAGCGCCGCCCGTCATGATGATCGGGCCTTCGGCGCCGAACGGTCCGCCCGTCCCGATCGAAATCGCCGAGGAGAGCGGCTTGAGAAGCGCGACCTTCGGTTCGATGCGGCTGCGGCCGATGAGGATGGCTTCCATCGCTTCGGGGATGCCATGGCCGCGAATCTTCTCCGAGCCGTAGCGCGCCATAAGACCGATGATCAAACAGCCGGCGACGGGGATCAGCGCCGAATACCAGCCGAGCGCATGCCCGGCGATCGTTGCGGGACCATTGATGGTTACCGCGCCGCCATCGAGCCGACCGTAAAACGCCAGGTTGGTAACGAGATAGATCAGATGGAGAAGAACCCATGCGGCAGCGGCGCCCGCGGTGCCGACGACCAGCGCCATCGCGACGAGAACGAGCAGGCGGCGGTCGGTCGTGAAATCGCGCAAACTATCGGTATGCTTTGCAGGAGCAAGCGTCGTCATTTTACAGGAAGCCTCGGAGACACGAGCGATGACGGGAGTTATATCGCGGTACGATATAATTTAAAGTAGAATGCCGGCAGCGAATCGCCGCAGAAGCGGAAAATTATCGAAAAACCCCGGACGGCAGCACAGATTGTCGCAGCCGGATTACG
>DATGLO010000401.1:0-3789 GCA_035294105.1 Allostellaceae bacterium | reverse complement strand
TCACCGATCCGAGCAGCGATCGCGTCATCATCCTGAAGATGCGCTAGCCCCGAAGTTACGAGAGGCCGTGGGCTCCGGCCCGCGGTATCTTCCTAGGCCGATTGCCGATCGAGCGGCGCCGCGGCCTCGACCTCTTCGTCGAGCGCCGGCAAGGGCTCGGGCAGTTGCGCCGCGGTTGCGGTGATGCGCCGCTGCAAGTCCGCGGCGAGCGCTTCGACATCGCCCGGGCGCAGAATGCTGAGATGCGTCCCCTTGAGACGCACGATCGTCGACCGCGGCGCGAGCGTACTCCAGATGCGGCCGACCTGCGGCAGGCGCAGCAGCGGCTTTTTCCGCGCCTCATACGCGACGACGGTGCCGGCATAGCGTTTCGGCGTATAGGCGAAGAGCGCCGGATAAAGCCGCTCCATGAAGCCGCGCTCATGTTTGGGATAACGCGATATATCCATGAACGCGTCGACCGAGCCGGCGCCGCCTTCCTTATTGCCGCGCCAGTTCGGCCGCAGCGCTTTGGTATGCTCGCCCACGCGCAAGAGACCGCGCCGGATCAGCGCGCGCAGCGACCCTTTGCTCATCACCACGTCGTTGATGAACCAAGAGATCGAATTCGCGCCCAGCTCCGCGAGATAGAGGGGATGCCAATTCGGCAGGCCGAGCTTGGTGTTCTCGGGGACCGCGTCGATCGCGACGAATAGGCTTACGACCCGGCCGCGACTGCGCAGCCGCTGCGCGACCTCGAGGCCGATGATGACGCCGGCCGACCAGCCGCCAAGGAAAAATCGGCCTTCGGGCTGAAACTTCACCAGCGCGTCGACATAGAACTCGGCAAGGCTTTCGACCGACGCGCCGAAGGTCGGATCGTGCATCTTCGCGGTCGGCGCCTGGACGCCGAAGAAGCGCACTTCCGGCATCCGTTTGGCTAGGTGCAGGAAATCGGTGCCGCCGGCGCCCGACAAGGAATGGACGCAATAGAAGATGGGGCTCTGGCTGGCTTCGTCGTAAGCGGCGTCGTTGATCGGCACGAGCACCCGTCCAAGCGAGCCGGTGACGCGCGCGAAGAGCGCGGCTATGCCGCCGCTATCGTTGCGCGGCGCTTCGGAAGCGGCGCTAGCCATGCGCAGCCTCTAACATTTCGGCGCGGTCGCCGGCGCCGCGCCGCGCTTCATCGAGCAACGCGGCGACCGCCGCGATGTCAGCCGCCGAGGTCTCTCCGTTCGTGACGCAGGCGCGAATGACGTCGCAACCTTCGAACTTCGCCGCCGAGATCCAGGCGCGGCCTGAGGCGAGAACGCGCTGCACGATCTCGCGCACGGGCGGCGATCCCGGCGGCGGCGCAAGGCATACGACCGCGAGCCGCGGCTCGTTGACGACAGTCCAGCCGCTGGCCGTCATGCGCGCGGCGAGGTCTTGTGCGAGAGCGACGGCGCGCTCGACATGCGCGCCATAGGCCGTCCAGCCGCCGGCGCCCAAGGACAGGAAAAGGCGCAGGCCCATGAAGCGGCGCGACCATTGCGTCGTCGTCATGTAAGGATCGAGCTCGGCGGCCTGCGACGGCATGAAGCTCGCAGCGACATTGAACGCGGCGGCAAGCGCTTGCGGATGGCAGGTGAGGAACATGCCGCTGCCCATCGTCGTCGCGAACCACTTATGCGCATCGATGGTGATCGAATCCGCGGCTTCGATGCCGTCGAGCAGCGCGCGCAGGCGCGCCGAGGCGATGACACCGCCGCCCCAGGCGGCGTCGACGTGGTACCAGAGCGAATGGCGGCGGGCGATCTCGCCGCAAGCAAGCAGCGGATCGATCATCCCGGCATTGGTTGTGCCGGCGGTGGCGACGATCATCACCGGAATAGCGCCGGCCGCGCGGTCGGCGGCGATCGCCGCTTCGAGCACCGGCGCGCTCATACGGCCGCTGCCGTCGGTCGCAACGAAGCGCGCCGCGCTGCGGCCGATGCCTGCCATATGGGCCAGCTTGACCCAGGCGAGATGGCTGTCCTGCGAGACGTAGAAAACGGGCGCGCCGGCGAAGGCTCGGCTGCCGCTCGCGGCGAAGCCCGGTTTGGCCCGCGTCAATGCGCAGATCAGCGCCGTTCCGTTGGCTTCCGATCCGCCCGAGGTGAAATGGCCGACCGATTGCGCGGGCAGACCGGCGCGGCGCGCGACGGCGCGCGTGACATGCGCCTCGATCGCGACGGCGGCCGGCGAGGTCGCCGTGCTGGCGAGCTGCGGATTAAAAACGGCGGCGATGCGGTCGGCGCATTGCGCCGGGAAGCTCGGTGCGGGATTGAAGAGACCGAGATAGCGCGGATGGGTCGCATGCGTCACGCCATGTTCGATCTGCGCGATCGTCCAGGCGACGAGCTCCCCGAAGGGCACCGGGTCTTCGAAATCGAAAGCCGCGAGTTCCGACGTGAAACGCTCGCGATCAAAGTGCGGCGTCACCGGCCCCGCGAGGACGCGCTTATCCGCGGCGGCGAGCAGCCAGGTGAGCTCGTCTTCCCAGGTCACGCGCTCGTCGCGCGACGGGTAAAGCATCGATTCGCTCACGCGGCACCCCGTTCGTTGGCAAGCGGCCATTGCGCGGCGATCGCGCGATTGGCCTTTTCCTGGGTAACGAGGCTTAGCCAGTTGGCATAAAGCTGCTTGGCCGGAGACGGATGGACGGGCACGGCCGCAGCGGCGAACACCGCATAGACCGCAGCCAGCAGGCGCGGGCTCGGCGCGCGATGCGCCTGCTCGCGCAGCTTCGACAGCTTGCGCGTCGTCACCTTGTCGAAATAATGCTCCGGCATCTCGGGATAGAATTCCGATTCGCCGGTGAGGAACCGCCGGATGTCGCGGCGGTATTCGCGAAAGAGGCTGTCCGGCGCGTATTCGGGATGGCCTTGCAGCATCACGAAAAGACTGTCGCCGACTTGCTTCATGAAATAGTCGGCACCGACGCGCGGCGCGTGCGACAGCACGACATAGCCCTTGTCGCGGAGCTCGGCTTCGTCGACGTAATTGAAGCGCGAATGCGGCACCAGCCAGCGCTTGGGAAAGCCCGCGAGCAGCGGATGATCGATGCCCGCCGCGCATTCGAACATGCCCGACAGCTTTTGCGGCATGCGCTTACGCGCGATCTGATCGAGCCGAAATACGGCCGCATGAGCCGCCATGCACGACCAGACCGAGGACACCGTGTTCTCGGCCGCCCAATCGACAAGGCGGGATAAGCACGGCCACAGCGGCTCATCCGCCATAAGCGCGCGGCGCGGCTCGTCGCCGGTAATGATCAGCGCATCCGGGCGCAGCTGGCGCAAGTGGTGCAACGTATTCTCGACTTGGCTCGC
Organism: Allostellaceae bacterium; assembly: GCA_035294105.1. Taxonomy (GTDB): domain Bacteria; phylum Pseudomonadota; class Alphaproteobacteria; order ATCC43930; family CGMCC-115725; genus CAIKMD01. The sequence goes on along the minus strand of DATGLO010000401.1, from coordinate 457 downwards.
GTCGTTCTCGATGCTGAAGAAGCGGATCGTGATTTGCGCCGCGTCGGCCGCCGCGGCGAGCAGAGCGGTGAATTGCTCGTCGGTCGCGCGCTTGGCGGCCTGCGGCATGTTGTTGACGAGGCCGACAAGCAGGGTCGGCGGAGTATCGGGGCGGCCCGATGGATCGGTCATGGTCGTCCGGGTCAGCCTGCTGCGGCCAGCGGCGAGGCGGCGCCCGCTTGCGCCGCCGCCAAGGCCTGATCGATATCGGCGAGGATGTCGTCGATGTGCTCGATGCCGACGCTAAGACGGATCGTCTCGGGCGTGATCCCGGCCTTGCGCTGCTGCTCCGGCGTCATCTGGCGATGCGTGGTCGAAGCCGGATGACAGGCGACCGATTTCGCGTCGCCCAGATTGACGAGCCGCTTGATCAAGCGCAGCGCGTCATAGAAGCGCGCGCCGGCCTCGGCGCCGCCAT
>DATGLO010000400.1:0-3106 GCA_035294105.1 Allostellaceae bacterium | reverse complement strand
GACGCCGAAGGCAAAGAAGATGCCGCCGGTCGCGAGCTTCCTCACCTCGCCGCGGCGCGTCGTCGCGCTCATGGGGCGGCCAGAGAGCGATTGCTCACCCCCGTCCCAACCTTCCCCCGTCGAGGGGGACGGAGGCTATGGGGGCCCTTCCCTCTTCCCTTGAGGGGGAGGGCTAGGCAGGGGCGAACCATCACGCCAGCTCGAACAATTGCTGCGGCGTCTTGTGCAGACGCTCGGGCCCGTTCGGCCCGATGAGGAAATTGTTCGTGTTGCTCATGAAATTCTTCTCGACGACCATCGCGGCATGCAGGCCGATATTCATGTTCTCCTTGACGGTCATCGATTCGTCCTGGCGGATCAGCGGCCGCTCGACCATCTCATAGCCCTGGCCATGGCAGAGGATGCGCTTTTCCTCGGGCAGCTTATGCGCGCGCATGAACGCGTTGTGGGCGGCGAACACCTCGGCGCAGGACGCGCCCGGCTTCATGCGGTCGAGCACGTTCCGCTCGGCCTCTAAAACCAATTTATGCGCGTCGACGATCGCTTGCGTCGCCTTGCCCATCACGGCAAAGCGGAAGAGATGCGTATAGAAGCCGGCAGGGCCGTTGCATTCGATCATGATGCCGACGACGTCGCCCTTCTCGATCGTGCGGCCTTGCATGAATTTGGGCTTGACGAAACTCGGCGTGCCGGGCGGCGACGCCATCACGATGTAAAGCCCCTGCGAGCCGCCGCGCAAGGTCGTCAAATATTGCATATAGGCGGCGACCTCGAATTCCTTCATGCCCGGCTTCACGTAATCGAGCAGCAGGGTCATGACCTCGTCCTGCATCGCCGCGGTCTCGCGGATAAGGCGGCGTTCCTCCTCGCTCTTGATGCATTTGATGTCGTCGATGAGGTTGGTCGCGTCTTCCCATTGCACGTCGGGCAGCAGCTCTTTGAGCCCTTGCGCGAAGCCGTGATACATGCCGCCGGCGCCGACCATGCCGACCCGGCGATAGCCCGCGCGTCTCAGCTCATTCGCCATGAGCTCGGCGTCGTAGCGGGTCGTGTAATCGACAGCGCCGTTGAAGCTCGGCGTCGAGAGGCGCTTGCCGATGCCGCGGAATTCCGGATGCTCGCCGTTATAGCTCCACTCGCCGCCGAAGATGCCGACCTCGCAGGTCGTCATCAGCCCGTCGGCCGGAAAGATCACCGACCGCGGATAGGCGTTGGTCGCCGGCGTGTCGGTGAACCAGCGCGTATAGCCGCCCATCCAGTCTTCCGAGCTTTGCAGCACAATCGCATCGAGACCGGCGCCCTTGATCGCGGCGCGCGCCGCCGTCCAGCGGCGCTCCAGCTCGGCGGTCGAGATCGGATTGCGGATCGCGGATTGGGGCATCGCTCTCTCCTACTTCGCAGGGGCAGCGTCGATGACGACGGTGGCAAAGCGCGCCGGCGCTTGCCCGCGATTGGCCCAGCCATGCACGGTCGCGCGCTGGATCATGACATCGTGCGGTTTCATCGTCACTTCGGCGCCATCATCGAGCAACATCGTCAGCTCGCCGGCAAGCACGACGATATAGTCGATCGTCTCGGTCTTGTGCATATGCGGCGCCGTGCCGGGTGCAAGCTCGAGGATGCGGAACAGCGCGCCGTTGTTGCTCGGCAGCACCGGAAAGGCGCCTTTGGTCGGATCGGGTCCATCGAGCGCAGGCGGCAAGGTCTCGTTGATCCAGAGATTGGCGACCGATACCGCCGCCTGCATCTTGCCGGCTGACGATTCGATGAAACTGTCGTCGGCGACCAGCGAGCGCCCTTGAGCGTCGTGCCCGGTGAGGATGCGGCGGACCTTGAAGCTCATCCGTGGAACTCCGCCGTCTTGCCGGTCGCGTTGATGAGAATTTCCGCGAACATCGCCGGCTTGCCGCTGCGATTGTCCCAGCCGTGATTGGTCGAGCGCTGGACGATCACGTCGCCTTCTTTGCACAGTACCTCGCCGGTATCGAGCGTCATATAAAGCTCGCCCTTGAGGATGACGTAATAATCGATCGTGTCCGTCTTGTGCTTGGTGGTGTCGTTGCCCGGCGGGATTTCGAGGATGCGGAAGATCGTGCCGTTGGCGACCGGCGTCACCCGGCCCGGCTTCAGCGTCGGATCGGGACCGGCGAGCGCCGGCGGCAAGCCTTCGGTCGACCACGGATCGTAGCGGCCGACGCGCGCGTCAAAGCGACCCGGCGTCGAATCGGCGACCGTATCGCTCGTCACGACCGACCGGCCGGCAGCGTCAAAACCGGTGACAATGCGCCTCGTCTTGAACGCCACGCTCGCCTCCCGCTACTGCGGTTGGTAGTTAAGCTTCGTAAAAATGTTTGCCCAGTTTTCGCGCTCTTCCTTCTCGAACGCAGCGATCGATTCCGGCGTTCCGGCGCCGCCACGAATGGTCGTGCCATAGGAGAGGAGCCGCGCGACATAGGCCGGGTCCTTTACGATCGGATCGACGGCGCGGTTGAGCTTGGCGATGATATCTTTGGGGGTGCCGGTCGGCGCGAAGATGATGGTAAAGCCCTGGACGTGATAGCCCGGCAGCACCTCGTTGATGGCCTGAATGTCGTCATGGCCGGGGACGCGCTGCAGCGCCGTCTCGCCGACGCCGCGCAGACTCTTGTTATCGAGGTAAGGCTGCACGGCGTCGAAGGTCGTGAACACGATCGGGATGCGGTTCGCGACCGTGTCCTGCATCATCGCGCCGTAATCCTTATAGGGGATGCCGACCATCTGCGTGCCGGCGAGCTTGTCGAACCACGGGCCGATCAGGCTGGTGATGCCGATCTGGCTGAAGCCGTAGCTGAGCTTGCCCGGCTCTTTCTTGGCGAGCGCGATGAGCTCGGGGATGTTGTGCACCAGCAGGTCGGGATTGACGGCGAAGACAAAGGCGTTGGCGTCCGACAGCATCGCCACCGGCACGTAGTCTTTGTCGGGATCGTAGGGCAGCGACTTGAACATCCATTTGTCGGTCGCGACCACGGATAGGCCGCCGAGATAATAGGTATAGCCGTCGGGCGCCGAATGCGCGCCGCGCCCGGCTGCGATCAAGCCGCCGCCGCCGGCGACATTATCGACGATG
>DATGLO010000399.1:0-8332 GCA_035294105.1 Allostellaceae bacterium | reverse complement strand
TTGATCTGCTGCGTGTCCCAGGCGGTGAGGCCGGTAAAGACGAGCACGCCGATCACCGACACCGCGAACTGAATCGCGGCCGAATGCAGGAAGATGTTCACGAGCGAGGCGATGATGATGCCGATAAGGCCCATGAAGAGGAACGATCCGAAGCGCGAGAGATCGCTCTTCGTCGTGTAACCGTAAAGGCTCATCGCGAGGAAGGTCGCGGCGGTGATGAAGAACACCTCGGCGATGCTGGCGCCGGTATAGACGAGGAAGATGGTCGACATCGAAAGGCCCATCACCGCGGCATAGCCCCAGAAGGTCGCTTGTGCCGCGCCGAGGCTCATGCGCTGGATTCCGAAGCTCAGCGCCAGCACGAAGGCGAGGGGCGCGAAGATCAGCACGTACATGAGCGGCGAATGCTGCAGCGCCAGCTCCATGACGAAGCCTTGGCTGAACCAGGCGACGAGGCCGGTTACAGCGAGCGCTCCCGCCATATAATTGTAGACGCGCAGCATGTAGGCGCGCAGGCCGGCGTCGATACCGACTTGCGGGATCGCTGTGTTGGCACTCGCCGTCCAGCGGTTGTTCGAGTCGTATGACATGGAAGAACCCCTATAGGGTTGGGAAGATTCGCTGCCCGAGATATTGGCAGCTTTGGCGGCAAATTCAATGCCATAAGGCCGCTGGCGGCGGATCGACAAGTCAGGATTTGCGCCGTTTTCAGGGTAAAATCCCTGTCATGGGAGGAGAAAACCATGTCCGAGCACAACGAACGCAACAATTACGACTACGTGATCGTCGGTGCCGGCTCGGCCGGCTGCACGCTGGCGAGCCGCCTAACCGAGGACAAGGGCGTCAGCGTGCTCGTGATCGAAGCCGGCAAATGGGATCGCGATCCCTGGCTGCATATCCCGCTCGCTTGGGGCCGCAACGTGCTGCAGCGCCGCGCCGACTGGAACTACTCGATGCAGCCCGAACCCGGCACCGCGAACCGCGCGATCGCCATCAATCGCGGCAAGGTCGTCGGCGGCTCGTCCTCGATCAACGGGCTTGCTTATGTGCGCGGCCATCGCGGCGATTACGATCGCTGGGCCGATCGCGGTCTCGACCAATGGTCCTATGCGCATGTGCTGCCCTATTTCCGCAAGCAAGAGCGTTGGGAGGGCGGCGCCAATGCCTATCGCGGCGGCGACGGGCCGCTCTCGACGATTTTTCCCGATTCCAAAGATCCCATCAACGACGCGATCATCGAAGCCGGCAAGCGCGCGGGCTTTCCCTTCACCCCCGATTACAACGGCGCGCAACAGGAGGGCTTCTGCCGCAGCCAGTCGACCATCAAGGACGGACGTCGCTGCAGCGCCGCGGTCGCCTATCTCCATCCGGCGCTCGCGCGCGGCGCCGATATTACCGTCGAGACAGAAGCGCTGGCGCACCGCATCGTCTTCGAGGGCGCGCGCGCCGTCGGCATCCAATATGAGCAGCGCGGGCAGATGAAGATCGCGCGCGCGGCGCGCGAAGTGATTCTTTCGGGCGGCGCGATCAACTCGCCGCAGCTTCTGATGCTCTCGGGCATCGGCGACGGCGACGAGCTGAAGCGCCACGGCATCGCGGTGAAGCTGCATCAGCCGGCGATCGGCAAGAATCTGCAGGACCATATGGGCGCCTCGGTCGATGCTTTCCGCACCGAGCCCGGGCCGTTGCAGAAAGGCTTGCGCCTCGATCGTATCGCGATCGACATCGCGCGCGCGCATTTCTTCGGCACCGGCCCGGCCGCGACGGTGATGAACAACGTCCAGGCCTATCTCAAAAGCGATCCAGCCGAAAAGATGCCCGACGTACAGCTACTCTTCCGCGTCGCGCCGCTCGATGCGGGGCCTTACCTGCCGCCGTTCAAGCCCGCTTATCTCGACGGCTACGGCGTGCGCGCGGTGGTGCTGCGGCCGGAGAGCCGCGGGAAATTGTCGCTCGCCTCGGCGGATCCGCATGCGGCGATCCGGATCGAGCCGAATTTCTTTTCGCGCGACAAAGACCTCAAGGTCATTCGCGACGGCATGCGCATGGCGCGCGAGGTCTTCGCGCAAGCGCCGCTCAGACGATTCGGCGGCGTCGAAAGCGCGCCAGGGCGCGAGAAACAGAGCGATGCCGAGCTCGACGCTTACATCCGTGCCACCGCGACGACGGTCTATCATCCGCTCGGCACCTGCAAGATGGGTGCCGCGCGCGACGACAGCGCCGTGGTCGATCCCGAGCTGAAGCTCAAAGGCATCGACGGCTTGCGCGTCGTCGATGCGTCGGTGATGCCCGATCTCGTCGGCGGCAATATCAACGCGCCCGTCATCATGATCGCCGAGAAGGCCGCCGACATGATCCGCGGCCGCCAGCCGCTCGCGCCCGTCAACGTTTAAGCGCGACGTTCCGATGAAGATCGTTGACTCGCATCCGGGCGCCGTGTTATTTAACATGTTAGTTAAATAATAGGAAGGCATGGCGCAGCCCGCGCGGCTCGACGATGTTTTCGGCGCTTTGGCCGATCCGACGCGGCGCGCGATCGTCGAACGTCTCTTGGTCCGCGGCGAGCTTGCCGCCGGCGAGATCGCCCGCAACTTCAAGATCAGCTTTCCCGCGATCTCGCGCCATCTGCGCGTGCTGGAAGCCGCCGGCCTCATCGAGCGCCGCGCCGAGGCGCAAAAACGCATGATCCGCGCGCGGCCGCAGGCCTTGGCGCCGGTCGAAGACTGGGTCGCGCGGCAGCGCGCCCATTGGGATGCGGCGCTCGATCGGCTCGAAGCGGCGATTGCCGCCGAGAATCCGAAACGGAGACAATGATGAGCGAGGCGAAAACGAGCGACAGGGAACTGCGTGTCGAAAGACTGATCGCCGCAGCGCCCGAGCGCGTCTTTCAGTATTTCACCGACCCGAAGCTGTTCGCGACCTGGTGGGGTCCCGAAGGCATGACCGCGACCGCGCATGTGCTCGATGCCCGCGTCGGCGGCGCCTGGCGCACCACGATGCGCTCGGCGGCCGGCAAGAGCATGACGGTCGGCGGCATCTATCGCGTCGTCGAGGCGCCGCGTCGCCTCGTCTTCACCTGGGCCTGGGAAGACGAGAAGGGCGCGGGCGGCTTCGAGACAGAGGTCACCGTCACCTTTGCCGCCGCGCCTGGCGGCACCAAGCTCACGATCCTGCAAAGAGAGTTCGAAACGGTCGAATCCCGCGACCGGCATGGCCGCGGCTGGAATTCGACGCTCGACAAGCTCAACCGGACCCTGGCGTGAAGGAAAGCAAAATGACCGATCGCGCAATTGTCTCGCATGACGAATGGCTCGCCGCGCGCAAGCGCTTGCTCGCCGAAGAAAAAGCCTTCACCAAAGCGCGCGACCGATTGAGCGCCGCGCGGCGGGAGCTGCCATGGGAGAGAATCGAGGATTACGTCTTCGCCGGCCCCCAAGGCGAGGTGCGGCTATCCGATCTCTTCCGCGGCCGTTCGCAGCTCATCATCTATCATTTTATGTTCCATCCCGATTGGAACGCGGCGTGCAAGAGTTGCTCGTTCTGGGCCGACAATTTCGAGCGCATTGTCGTTCATCTCAATGCGCGCGACACCAACCTGGCCGCGGTCTCGCGCGCGCCGATCGACAAGCTCGATGCTTTCAAGCGCCGCATGGGGTGGAGCTTCGAATGGGTGTCGTGCGGCGCCGCCGGCGCGTTCAATCGCGATTTCGGCGTCTACTTCGCGCCGGACGAGACCAAGCAGCCAGGCGCCAACTACAACTACGGCAGCAGCCGTTTCGGGTTGGAGGATGCGCCCGGCCTGAGCGTCTTCGCGAAAGATGCGGCCGGCAGGCTATATCACACGTATTCGACCTATGCGCGCGGCCTCGACATGCTCAATGCCGCTTATCACTACCTGGACATCGTGCCGAAGGGCCGCGACGAGGCGGGGACGCAGGGGATGAGGGGATGGCTGCGGCTGCGCGACGAATACGCGGGCGCTCAAAGCTCGCGGCCGAGATAGCGGTCGAGCGAATAGCGCCCGCCGCCGCGGAAGAAGATCGCCGTGCAGAGCAACAGCCACAAGAGCGCGAACTCGATGCCTTTCTGCGTCCAGAAATAGCCGAATTGCCACTGAAAGAAGACGATAATCACCGCCATCTCGATCCAGATCGCGGCGGCGGCCAGGCGCGTGAAGAGCCCCAGGGCAAGACAGGCGGCGCCGACGGATTCGGTGAGGATCGTCAGCCAGGTGAGGAGCATCGGCAGCGGCAAGCCATGCTGCGCAATGGTCGTGGCGTATCGCTCAGGCTGCATCAGCATGAGCTTCTGGATGCCATGCGGCACCAGCACGGCGCCGGTGCAGAAGCGCATGAAGGCATAGGCATAGGTCGAGCCGCTTTGATAAAGCCTGGCCAAACCCGGGAATACCAGCCGCCTGGGATCTATGAAGTCTTCGCTCATGCTGCGTCCTCCTCGCACCCGCTCAACGCCAGCCTAAAAATGCGCGCCGCACAAGGTGTAATGACATTCGCGTGAGCTCAGACGTAACGCCCGCCGGTGCTGTTTGTTGCCCAGCCCCTATTCGTTGCGCAGAAAGGGCGCGGCCTTGGCGCCGAGTGCGCGCCAAGTGCCGGCGAGGCCGGCCGCCAAGGTCAACGCCGTCGCGCCCAGTCCGGTGATCGCGACATCGCCGGCGAGGAAATCCCACCGCGCGTGCATTACGCGCGTCAAGAGGAAATAGGCCGCGACCGTGCCGACGACGCTAGCGATCAGCGCGGCGGCAAGGCCAATGAGCCCATATTCGATAACGAAGCTGCCGCCGATCTGCGCCCGTGTCGCGCCCAGAACCTTCAGCACCACGGCTTCATAGACGCGGCGGCGCCTGCTCGCGGCGATGGCGCCGGCCAGCACGAGCGCGCCGGCCGCCAAGGTTATCGCGGCGGTGATGCGCACCGCGGCGGCGATCGCGCCGACGATATCGCCCAGCGTCGCCAGCGCGTCGCGGACATCGATCGCCGAAACGTCGGGAAAAGCATCGGTGACCGCGCGTTCCAGCGCGCCTTCGCTACCCGCCGTGGTGCGCGCGGTGGCGATGTAGCTTTGCGGCGCGGCGTCGAGCGTGCCGGGCGAGAGCACGATCGCGAAATTGATGTTGAGCGAGGTCCAGTCGATCGCGCGCAGATTGGCGATGGTCGCGGTGATGTCGCGGCCGAGCACGTTGATGGTGATCGTGTCGCCGACTTTGAGCTTCATGCCGCGCGCGAGATCGGCGGCGAAGGAAACGAGCGGGGGCCCATGATAATCGACCGGCCACCACTTGCCGGCGACCAGCTGCGAGCCCGGGGGCAAGGTCGCGGCATAGGTGAGGCCGCGCTCCGAGCTGGTCGCCCAGCGTGCATCGGGCCCGACATAGGCCTTTTCGATCGGCACGCCATTGAGCGCGGTGATGCGGCCGCGGAGGCTCGGCACTTGATGCACGTCGCTCACCCCCGGCTGCGCGGCGAGCAGTCTGTCGAAGGGCGCGATCTCACGCTGCTGTATGTCGATGAAGAAGAAGGACGGCGCGCGCTGCGGCAGGCTTTCGCTGAGCTCGGTCGCGAGATCGCCATGCACCAAGGTCACCGCGATCAGCACCGCAAGGCCGAGACCCAAGGAGGCGACGATGCCGACCGTCGCTGCGCCGGGGCGATGGAGATTGGCGAGGGCGAGCCGCAAGCCGGGCTGGCGCGGCCGCCCGGCCAGCGCGGCGAGACTCATCACCGCTTGCGCGGCGAGGCGGAACACGAGCAGCGCCGCGGCGGCGCCGAGGATGAACCATTGGGCAACGGTGCGATCGGGCGCGGTGCCATAGGCGAGGGCGAGCAGGCCGAGCGCCGCGGCGCCCGCGGTTGCGGCGGGCAGCAGAGCCGGGCGCGCGCGTTCGGGTGCGGCGGCGTTGCGGAAAAGACTCGCGGCCCGCGTCTCGCAGGCGGCGCCGATCGGCCAGGCGGCGAAACACAAGGTCGCGAGCACGCCGTAAGCCGCGCTGAGCAGCAGAGGCAGCGGATAGAGCGCGGCATGGGCCTCGACCGGCAATTCAGCCGGCAGCAGCGGCACGGCCGCGAACGGCACCAGCGCGCCCAGCACCAAACCAGCGACGATGCCGCCCGCGGCGAGGGTGAGGATCTGCAATAGATAGACGAGGAAGACGAGACGGCGCGAGGCGCCGAGGCATTTCAAAGTCGCGATGGTGTCGATCTTCGAGGCGAGATAGCTCTCGACCGAGTTGGCGATGCCGACGCCGCCGACCAGCAAGGTCGTAAGGCCAACCAGCGTCAGGAACACGGTCACGCGATCGAGCAGCTCTTGCAGATTAGGTGCGGCGTCGCCGAAAGAGCGGATGCGCCAGCCGGCTTCGGGGAATTGCCGCTGCGCTGCGGCGGCGACGCTCTGGGCGTCGATGCCCGGCGGCAAACGCAGGCGATAGGCGTAAGCGACCAAGGTGCCTGGGGCGATGAGCCCGGTCGAGGCGAGCGCCTCTTGCGCGACCATCGCGCGCGGGCCGAGTTCGTAGATGCCGCTGACGCTGTCCGGCTCGTGCACCAAGGTCGCGCGCAGAACGAAGCGGCCGTTGCCGATGCGCATGGCGTCGCCGAGCTTCAGGCCCAGCTTGTCCAAGAGCGCTGGCGCGACCACCGCACCCCAGGCACCGTCGCGCTCGGCCAAAGCGGCGGCGAGCGGCTGCACCGGATCGAGCGCGATGTCGCCGTAAAGCGGATAGGCGCCATCGATCGCCTTCAGCTCGATGAGGCTGCGCGACGTATCGCTCGCGGCGATCGCCATCGCGCGCAGCCGCGTCACCTGCGAGACTTTGCCTTGGCTCGCGAGGAAAGCGCGCTCGTCTTGCCTTGCCGGCTGTTGCGCCAGGTTGAATTCGAGATCGCCGCCCAGAAGCGCGCGCGCATCGCCATGGAGGCCGGCATCGATCGCGGCCGAGAGCGAGCCGACGCCGGCGATCACCGCAACGCCGAGACAAAGGCAGGCGAGAAAGATGCCGAAGCCCTTAAGGCCGCCGCGCAGCTCGCGCCGCGCGATCGTCCAGGCCTGAACCGCGGCGCTCATCGGGCGGGCGGGGGCGCGATTTGCCCGTCGCGCAGGTAAATGATGCGGTCGCACCGTTCCGCGAGCGTTTGATCATGCGTGATAAGCAGCAAGGTCGTGCCGTGCTCGGCATGAAGCGCGAACAGCAGATCGATCACCTGGCGGCCGGTGTCGCCGTCGAGATTGCCGGTCGGCTCGTCGGCGAGCAGCAAAGCGGGGCGCGGTGCGAAGCCGCGGGCGATCGCGACGCGTTGCTGTTCGCCGCCCGACAGCTGCGAGGGATAATGCGAGAGCCGATCTTTGAGGCCGACGGCGACGAGTCCCGCTTCGGCGATCGCGAACGCATCTTTGCGGCCCGCGAGCTCCAACGGCACGGCGACATTCTCGAGCGCCGTCATCGTGGGCACGAGATGAAAGGATTGAAAGACGATCCCGATGCGGTCGCGGCGAAACCGCGCCAGAGCATCTTCATCGAGCGTGCCGAGATTGGTGCCGGCGACCGCGACGCGGCCGCTCGAGATGCGCTCGAGCCCGCCCAGCACCATCATCAAGGTCGATTTGCCCGAGCCCGACGGGCCGACCAGGCCGACGGTGGTGCCCGCCTCGATCGAAGCGGAAATGCCGCGCAGCACGTTGACGGGACCCGCCGCGCTCGCCAGTGTAAGACGCACATCCTCCAAGAGGATCAGCGGTTTTCCCATGCTCTCTTGCTTCATGCGTCCGCGCCGGGGTTATGGCTGCGTGCTTCGCTTTGTCAATTCCGCCGCGCTCGCGGCGCTGATCACGCTTGCGCTATTCGCCGCGCCGGCGCTCGCGGCGACGCGCATCCTCGCCCTCGGCGACAGCCTCACCGCCGGCTTCGGCCTCGCGCCGGACAAAGCCTTTCCCGTGCAGCTTGAGGCGCGGCTCAAAGCCGACGGCTACGACGTTGTCGTCGATAACGGCGGCGTCTCGGGCGATACCACGGCCGACGGATTGGCGCGGCTCGATTGGGCGATGAGCGATCATCCCGCGGTCGTCTTGGTCGAGCTCGGCGCGAACGATATGCTGCGCGGCCTGCCGCCTGCGCAAGCCGAAGCCAATCTCGACGCGATCCTCAAAAAGCTCGTCGCGGCGAAAGTGAAAGTGCTGCTCATCGGCATGAAAGCGGCAGGCAATTGGGGCGCCGATTACCAGAAATCTTTCGACGCGATCTATCCGGCGCTCGCCCGGAAATATGCCGTGCTTCTCTATCCGTTTTTTCTCGACGGTGTGGCGATGGACGCAAAGC
>DATGLO010000398.1:0-13332 GCA_035294105.1 Allostellaceae bacterium | reverse complement strand
GCGCTCGGTCAGCGGCTCGCCGAAGCCCATCGCGCGGCGCAACGGAATCGCGAGCACCATTTCTTGAAACTGCATGGCCGCAAAGGTGCAATCTTCAAGCGCGATGCGTCCAGCGCGGCGCTCGTCTTCGAGCAGGGTGGCGATGCGCTCGATGCCGCGGCGCGCGCCTTGCGCAATCACGATTTCAACGAGCTCGGGAAAGCGCTCGGCCTCCGCGAGCAGAAGCCGCCGCAGCGCGAGCGCTTCGGGCGTGAGGGCAACACTTAGCATGCGGCGCGCCGAGCGCTCGAGCACGACCGCAAACGGCGCCGGCTCGTCGAAAGCTTCCTCGAACCGCGGCAGCCAGCGCTCCAGCAGGCGCTGCACCACCGCGCGGTAGAGCGACGCCTTGTCCTCGAAGCGGTGATAGAAGGTGCGCTTCGAGATGCGCGCCTTGCGCGCGACGGCTTCGATGCTGGTCGCGCCGAAGCCGTCGCGCAGAAAAAGTGCTGTAGCGGCATCAAGAATTTTGTCGCCCAGCGCGGCTGCCTCATGCCGCGTCGGGCGACCGCCATGTCGTGCCGTGCCGGTTTCCGTCAGCGCCAATACCCGCGATCCCCATGATAGTGATAGTAGCCGCCACCATAGTAATAGCCGCCCGCCGGATAAACGACGCAGCCGCCGAGCAGGCCGGCGAGGGCTAGCGCCGCGACCACCGCCGCGAGACGACGTGGTTTCCAACGCGTATTCGCGATCTTGGTCATATTGACCTCCTTGGGTCCCGCCGGCCCCGATGGCGCGGCTTACTCAAGGATATAGGCCGGGGCATTATAAAACGCTCCGGTACCGTACCATTAAATCTTTGTAACGGAAGGGGGGCCGGGCCGAGAACGTTTTCGCGCAAAGGCAGTCGGCGTGAGCCTCGAATTGGACCGATCCCGGACTTATTTTCGCCATTCGCGGTTTCTACGGTCGCGCCCGCGCTCGCGCCTCGCCTTCAGCAATCACAACCCAGCACAAAGGCAGAATCCATGACCGCTTCCCGCAAGATTCTCGCATTCGCCGCCGCGGCGGCTCTCGGCACCGGGCTTTCTGGCTGGAGCTCCCTGGCGCAGGCGCAGTCGGCCGGCACGACGACCCCGCCCGGCATGCAGAGCACGGCCCCATCGTCGCCGGCGACGGCGCAGAACGCAAAGCCGCGCAGCGATGCGCAGGTCGAAGCCCGGATCAAGCAACTGCACAGCCAGCTCAAGATAACGAAGGATCAAGAGAACGACTGGGGCGCGGTGGCGCAGGATATGCGCGACAACGCGCAGCAAATGGCAAGCTTGCTGCAAGATCGTGCCGCCGCGAAGTCGAAACCGATGACCGCGGTCGACAATCTCAAGAACTACGAGCAGATCGTCGATGCGCAGGCCGACGGGCTAAAGAAGATCACGCCGGACTTCGAGAAGCTTTATGACGAGATGTCGCCGGCCCAGAAAAAGACCGCCGACACGATCTTCAATCAGCGGCTGAACCAGCGCCTGCGCACCACGGCGACCCCGTCCTCGGGCAAGCACAGCTGATCGCGAAAGCATCAGAGCGAAGGCAAGGAAACCAGCGATGATAAGCAGATTTTTGTCGGCGATCCTCGCGGCCGCGACGGTCATTGCCGCGGCAAGCCCCGCTTTTGCCGATCGCGACGATTGGCGGCATCATCATCACCGGCACGCGGTCTATGTCGCGCCGCCGCCCGTTTATGCGCCGCCGCCCCCGGTGGTTTATGCCCCGCCGCCCCCGGTTGTTTATGCTCCGCCGCCGCCTCCGCCGGTCTATGCCGCGCCGGGCATCAACCTCTCGCTCCATATTCGCTGAGCGGCATTTCTTTGCAAAAAAGAACCGGCCCCAGTTCGGGGCCGGCCTTGCGTGAGGCATTCCAGACCTGATCGCGCGGCCAAGCTTGGCGAGAGCACGATCGTTTAAGAAGCAGGCCGCTTCTTTTCGGTCCCGCGATCAGCAGAAATCAAGGCGACGTGTGCTCGATGAATTTCTGCGGCGCCGGCTCGCCCCATTGCGACTGGAAGGCTTCATGCGCGGGCATCGCGTTCGAGCCGTTGCGGACATTGAGCACATCGCTGTCGGCCCAATGCTCGTGCACGCGGCCCCACGGATCGGCCCAGTAGTCGAACACCTGACTGCCGAGCAGGTGACGCCCGATGCCCCACATATGCTCGTACTTGCCCTTCTTCTCGAGGTATTCGTGGCCGATCATCACGTCGTCGAAATCGTGCACCTCGAAGGAAATGTGGTTGAGACCGGCCTTCGGCGACTTGATGCCGAAGAACACGTGGTGGTCGACATAGTCATCGCCCTGATCGCAGCGATTGAACGAGCCCACCAGATTGTTCGGATCGCCCGCCCAAACATCGTCCGAGCAGATGAAGCCCAAGGTCTCGCGGAACCACTTCAGCGTGCCGACGAGATCGGGCGTCGTCAGTACGCCATGGCCGATGCGCTTGACCATCGAAGGGCCGGCCTGGCGGCGGTAAAGGTCGCCGGCGCGGCGCAATTTCTCGGTTCCCCAATTGATCACCGGCGCCTTCACCGGCAACGGATCGACCTTGTCGAGGCCCCAAACGACCTCGATCTGATAGCCATTGGGCTCGCGCAGGCGGACGCGCTTGCCGCCGCCGGGCTCGTCGATCGATTCGACCGGCGAGGCGCCCGGAACCTTCGACAACTTATCGAGATCTTCCTCGCTCGCCGCGTGATAGGCGAGGCCGATGAAGCCGGGCGGGCCGAGCTCAGTGACATGCAGGTGGTGCACCGGATCGGTGCCGCGCATGAACAGCTTGTCCTTGGTGCGCGCGGCGCGAACCATGCCGAAATCGAGCAGGAATTCCTCCTGCTTGTCGAGATCGGGCGAGCGCAGCCGCCCCCAGGCAATATCCTTGACTTTGACGACAGGCATGAATTCCTCCGCGATTATTTGGGGCGAGAGAATACACCGCCCCGCGCCCACCCACCAGGGTCGCGGTCATTCTCGGCGGGGAGGCTTTAGCTGCGCAGGGCCTCGCGCCAGCGCTGCAGCGCCGCTTTGACGCCGGAAGCGAGATTTTGCCGTTCCTCGGCGGTGAGGAACGCGCCGACCGTCACCGAGCGGCCATGTGAGCCGAGCCGCAAGCGGCCGCGGCCGTCCTCTTCCTCTTCGAGGCTGACGCGCAGCCAGGCAGGCTCGAAACGCCACCGCCGCCTCTCGCCCCGCACGCCCAGCCGCTCGACATCGAAAGCCGTCGGCGTCAGGCGCAAGGTCTCTTTTTGCCGTGCACTGCGGTAGCTCAGGCGGAAAGCGAGATAGAGCAGGGCGATATCGAGGCCGAAAAAGCCGGTGACCGGCCAGGCGCCGGCGAGAACGAAACCGATGCTGGTGCAGCAACAAAAACCGATAAGGACCGCCATGATCCAAGTCAGGCCGCGCGGCGGCAGGCTGCGATGCGGCGCGACGGTGGCCGAGAATAGCACGGGGTCGGAAGGCGTACCGGTCATCGGTCGAGCTTAATCCGCCGCCCGCAGGCTGCAAAACAAAGAAGAGCGCGCCGCAGCGGCACGCCCTTCTTCGCTCGGTTCATCCAGCTTTACTCAACGATGCCAGCCGCGATCCCATACGCAGCGCGGCGGAACCCGGCGACCGTACCGGTCGCGGAACCCGGGGACGCGATGGCGGTGAGGGCCGCAGCCTTGGGCGACGTTCCCGATTGCCGGCGACCGCGCGTTGTCGAGTTGCGCCGGCAGGGGCGCGGCGAAGCCAAGCGTGGCAAAAGTCCCGACGATCGCGCCGGCAAGTGCCGCCGCGATCAAAATTTTCTTCATGGCCTCCTCCGAATTTCCGCAAACAACTTTTTATTGCTCGAAAGCTAAGCGCGCGGCCGTCCGGTTTCGCGGCGGAAGATAAGCTTTTCAACGGAATTATGCTGGATTTGGGGAGGCCCGCGCCCGTTCAGGGTTCCGACCTTCGTCGGTCTTGCGGCTGCTCTGTACGAACGTGAAAGGATACGAGCCGCCCTATTGAATTTCCTGTGGCTTTTCGATTCGACGTTCCTCGCCGAGTCGGCGCGAAAGCGATAGGAACGTCAAATCGGCCACACTAGGATGCGGCGGCATGAAACCGGCCGATATCGAAACTTTTTTTCGCCTTCTGACCAAAGGGCGCGAGATACCGCGCACCGAGCTCGAATTTCTCAACCCCTATACGCTGCTCGTCGCGGTCGTGCTGTCGGCGCAGGCGACCGACGTTTCGGTCAACAAGGCGACCGAGCCTCTCTTCAAGATCGCCGACACGCCGCAAAAGATGGTCGCGCTCGGCGAGACGAAGCTCAAGGGCTTCATCAAGACCATCGGCCTCTTCAACACCAAGGCGAAGAACGTCATCGCGCTGAGCCATACGCTTGTCGAAAAATACGGCGGCGCGGTGCCCAAGACGCGCGAAGAGCTCGAGGCCTTGCCGGGCGTCGGCCGCAAGACCGCCAACGTCGTCCTCAATGTTGCTTTCGGCGAGCCGACCATCGCGGTCGATACGCATATCTTCCGCGTCGGCAACCGCACCGGCCTCGCGCGCGGCAAGACTCCGCGGGCGGTCGAAGACAAGCTGGTGAAGGTCGTGCCGAAAAAATATCTCTTGCACGCCCACCACTGGCTGATCCTGCACGGGCGCTACATCTGCACCGCGCGCAAGCCGAAATGCCCCGAATGCCCGGTGCGCAAAGTATGCGAATACAAGGCAAAATCGACGCTCGAGGATTTCCCGATGGCGAAGCCGAAACGCGCCGCGCGGGCGGCGGGCGCGTCGGCTTAGATGCCCAGCACGTCCTTCATCGCGTAAAGCCCCGGCGGTTGCTTGGCGAGCCATTGCGCCGCGGCGACGGCGCCATGGGCGAAGACGCGCCGGCTGGTGGCACGATGGCCAAGCTCGAGCTGCTCGCCCTCGGCGGCGAAGATCACTCGGTGCTCGCCGGCATTGTCGCCGCCGCGCAGCGTGGCAAAGCCGATATCGCCTGCCTTGCGCGCGCCGGTGATGCCGTCGCGGCTACGCTGGCTCCTCGCCGCGAGATCGATCCCCCGCCCTTGCGCCGCAGCTTTTCCCAAAGCCAGCGCCGTGCCCGAGGGCGCATCGACCTTGTGGCGGTGATGCATTTCGAGGATCTCGATGTCGTAATCCTCGCCCAAGCGCCTGGCCGTTTGCTCGACCAGCGCGAGGAGCCAGTTGACGCCAAGACTCATATTCGGCGCCCAGAGGATCGGTGCGGTTTTGGCTGCCGCGACCAGGGCGTCATGCGCCTTGGCGTCGAGCCCGGTCGTGCCGATGACCAGCGGCTTCTTTACCGCCGCTGCCAGTGCCGCATGGGCGACGCTCGCTTCGGGAATCGCGAATTCGATCATGACATCGCTCGCCGCGAGCAACGCCGCGACATCGCTGCCGGCTTTCAGCCCGACCGCGCCGATGCCGGCAAGCTCGCCGATATCCTTGCCGAGATCGCGGCTTGTCGGCGCGTCGACGCCGCCGGCGAGGACGCAGCCCTTGGTCGCCGCGACCTCGGCGACCAGCATGCGCCCCATCCGCCCGGCGCAGCCCGATATTCCGATGCGAAGCTCGGCCATGATCTCGAGGTCCTAGAGAGAAGGTTCAGTGCGCGTAGATATAGCGCAAGGTGGTGCGGCCGACACCGTCCAGCGCCGCGATCGAGCATTTGTCGGGCGTGTCCTGGGTGGTGTTGAAATAGGGCTCGTACGCGAAGCCGATCACTAGGAAAGACGGTATTTTCCCGTCGTTGAGCGCGATCTGATCGTCGAAGATCGGCTGCGCGGTGGGCGTGGCGCTGAAGAAAGCCGGAGCGAAGGTGCGGCCGATATTCCAGAACTTATCGATCTGGTCGGCGGCATAGAGGAGCGACGCCTGCTCCGGCTGCAGCTTCATCTCGCGCCAGCACACCATGTCGTAGATCACCGCCTGCTCGGGCACGGCGTTCGGATAGGTATCGCGCAAATGCGCGACGAAATAGGGCGAGCCGAGCGGCTGCCAATGCGGATCGCCGGCGCCCAGCGAGACCGGCCCTTCCTCGCCGTCGAAGAAGATGAAATCGACGGCAATCCCCGGCGCTGTCTTCTGCGCGTGCAACGCACGCGCGGTTTCTAACAGCAGGGCGACGCCCGAGGCCGAATTGTTCGCGCCCGGCATCGGCGCGTCGGGATGCTCCTTGTCGGCATAGGCGCGAATGATGCTGTCGTAATGCGTGCCGAGGATCATGCGATGTGGCGCGTTGGGATAGATCGACGCGATCACATTGGTCATCGCATGGGTCTGGCCGCCGACGGTCGACGTCCAGCTCTGCTCTTTCGTAGCAACGCCGAGCGCTCGCATCTCGCTTTCGATAAGCTCGATGGTCTTCTTATGGCCGGGCGTGTCCATGGCGCGCGGTCCGAAGCCGACGAGCTTCACGATATCCTCGAGGGCGCGCTCGCCCTGCCATTGATTGACGTCGGGCTGCGGCGCCCCTTGAGCAAAAGCAGGCGCGCAACCCGGCGCGGCGCCCACGAGGCAAAGAAGAGCGGCGGCGAGGAGACAACGCGTCATCATGCGCGCGGCCTCGGAACGATCAGCATGCTCAGCGCGCACAGCGCCAGCACCGCGGCATAGACATAAGTGATCTCGCGCGAGCCGATGGTCGGGATGAGATAGAAGGTCGTGAACAAGGTGCCGAAGATGTTGCCGATGGTCGAGACGCCATAGACCATGCCGGCGATGCGCCCGGTCTCTGCGGTTGAGCGCAGCAACAGGCGCACCGCGACCGGCGAGAAAGTGCCGAGGAAAGAGAGTGGCACCAGCAACAGGCACGCGGCGGCGAGCAGAATGCCGGAAGGCCCATCGCCGATGTCGTTCATGATCCCCATCATCAAGGGATCGGCGCTCGCCGGGACGACGGCGAGATAGGCGGCGGCAATGCCGCAACAGGTCGCAATGACGCGCGGACTCGGATGCCGGTCGACCACTGCGCCGCCGGCGAAATAACCGAGGGTCAGCGCCAGCAGCACGGTCGAGATCAGCCCCGCCCAGGTGCCGATGCCGCCGCCGAAATAGGGAAAGAGGTAGCGGCTGCCGAGCATCTCGAAGCCCATCAGCACGCTGCCGACGAAGAAAGCGTTGACGAGCAGCAGCGCCTGCACGAAGCCGCCGCTTATTTGCTGCTGCTCGCAGACGGATCCGGCCATTTGCGATTGTGATTCTCGATCGCCTTCAACGCCTCGACCGGCGCGAAATCGTCGGTCAGCACCTTGGCATTGGGGTCGATGGTGTTCGCCTGCAAGCCGCGGCGCTGGGCCAGCATATCGACCAGCGGATAGCGCAGATTGAGCTCGGTCTGGCGCTGCTTGGCGATGGTCGAGAGCGCCGCCTGGTCCTTCGGCGCGCCGTCATAGGCGATCGTCACGACATTGCCGTCGGCGACGTAGAAATCGGTCTGCGGAAAGACCGACTGGATCGTCTTCACCGCCGAATCGAACAGCATCGTCGTCGGCTCGACATTCTGCGCGACTACGCCGCCGTCGCTCAGATGATCTTTGACGATCTGATAGAACTCTTTCGTCAAGAGCTGGAACGGCACGAACGGCCCGCGATAGGCATCGATCAGGATGATGTCGTATTTGTCGGTAGAATGCATGAGGAAGATCCGCCCGTCCTGATTGACGAGGTGGAAATTCGGCTCGTCCTTGATGCCGAAATATTTCTTGGCGAGCGCCTCGACCTCGGGATCGAGCTCGACCGAGGTCACCGACACGCCCGGCAGGAAGCGATGCAGATACCAGCTCGTGCGCCCGCCGCCGAAGCCGATCTCGAGGATCGAATGCACGTTCTTGGCATAGGCAAGCGCCTCGGTCATGTAGCGCGTATAAGTAACCGGCAGGTCGCGGTCGTCCTTCGAATTGTAGATGCTCTCGGTATAGATCTTTCGGTTGTAGCCGAAAGTCATCGCGTAATAGTCGCCCTCTTTGTAGACGTAGATGTTGTTGTAGAGCGATTCTTTGGATTCGATGAGCTGGCGTTGGTCATCGGCGCGCGCAGATGACGTCAGCAGCGTGCCAATCGCGAGCAAAGCCGCGCCCCAACGCGCGGTGGTTGACCGGAGCTTCATGATGCGCGCCGCAAACTGGCCTGCCCGGTCAATGGCGTCAAGCCGGCGCGGGATCACGTTTTCGGACTTCCGCGCGTCGCGGCGTTCCTTTATGACCCATTGCTATGGCTCTGTTGCGCTCGGCCGCGACCGTCGGCGGCTACACCATGGCGAGCCGCGTTTTGGGATTCATCCGCGACATCCTGACCGCGGCGTTTCTGGGCGCCGGGCCCGTGGCCGACGCTTTCTTCGTCGCCCAGCGCCTGCCCAACCTCTTCCGCAGCCTCTTCGCCGAGGGCGCGTTTTCGGCGGCTTTCGTGCCGCTTTTCGCCGGCACCATTGCGCATGACGGCAAGCCGGTGGCGAAGCGCTTCGCCGAGGATTGTCTTTCCGTCCTACTCACCGCGCTCTTCATCTTCGTGGTGTTGGGCGAGATTTTGACGCCCAACCTGCTCGACATCCTCGCGCCGGGCTTTCGCGCCGAGCCGGATAAATTCGCGCTCACGGTCGGGCTGACGCGCATCACCTTTCCTTACCTCCTGTTCATCTCGCTGACCGCGCTTCAGGGCGGCATCCTCAACTCGGTCGAGCGTTTCGCCGCGACCGCGGCGACGCCGATGCTCTTGAACATCTTTCTGATCGGCGCGCTGGTGCTGGTGCGCCCGATTAGCGGCCAAGCGCTAGCCTGGGCGCTCAGCGCCTCGGGCTTCGCGCAATTCCTCTGGCTGATGTTCTCCTGCCACCAGGCGGGGCTGGGCCTGTCGCTGCCGCGGCCGCGCTTGACGCCCGAGGTAAAGCGCATGTTGAAGCTGATGCTGCCGGGCGTCTTCGGCGCCGGGGTAACACAGCTCAACCTCGTCGTCTCGACCGCGGTCGCATCGCTCCTGCCGACGGGGGCCGTTTCCTATCTTTACTATGCGGACAGGCTGGATCAGCTCCCGCTGGCTGTGGTCGGGATCGCGGTCGGCACGGCGATCCTGCCCTCGCTCTCGCGCCAGGTGCGCTTGGGCGACAATGACGGCGCCAAGCACACCCAGAATCGCGGCCTCGAGCTGGCGCTGTTCCTCACCCTGCCTTCGGCCGTCGGGCTTGGTGTCGCGGCCTGGCCGATCATGACGGTGCTGTTCGAGCGCGGCGCCTTCGGTCCGGTCGCGGCGAACGCCACCGCGGCGGCGCTTGCCGCCTATGCCGGAGGGCTGCCCGCCTTCGTTTTGATCAAGGTGATGACGCCCGGCTTCTTCGCGCGCCACGACACGGCGACGCCGGTCAAGGTCGCCTTTGCCGCGATGGGCACGAATCTGGTGCTGACCGTGCTGCTCGGGCTCGTCTTGCCCTTCCATCATGTCGGCGTCGCCGCCGCGACCTCGATCGCCGGCTGGGTCAATGCGCTCTCGCTGATGGTGCTATTGCATCGCCGCGGCCATTTCACCCTCGATGCGCGCTCGAAGCGTGTCATGCCGCGCATCCTCGCCGCCTCGCTCGGCATGGGCGCGTTGCTCTGGGCGATGAATCTGGCCTGCGCGCCGCTCTATGCCGGTGCTTTCGTAGCCCGCACCCTCGCCCTGACCGTTGTGATCGCGGTCGCGGTCGCGGCCTACTTCATCCTGGCGATGCTCTTCGGCGCCAAGGAATGGCGCGAGATCAAGCAGCGCTTCGCCGTGGCCGGCCGCGCCTCACCTTGACCTGCCCGCCTTGGCGCGGCGATAAAGCCCCCATGAATCCTCCGCAAAATCGGATTTTTTCCGGCGTTCAGCCGACCGGCAATCTCCATCTCGGCAATTATTTGGGCGCGATCCGCAATTGGGTGCGGTTGCAACGCGATTACGACTGCATCTTCTGCATCGTCGATCTGCACGCAATCACCGTGCCGCAAGACCCGGCGCAGCTCCGCGCGCAAACCCGCGAGGTCACCGCCGCTTATATCGCCGCGGGCATCGATCCCGAGCACTGCGTGATCTTCAATCAAAGCATGGTGCCGGGCCATGCCGAGCTCGCCTGGTCGCTCGCTTGCCTGACGCCGCTCGGCTGGCTCAACCGCATGACCCAGTTCAAAGAAAAAGCCGGCAAGCAGCGCGAGGAAGCCGGGCTCGGCCTCTACGCCTATCCCGTGCTGATGGCGGCCGACATCATCCTCTACAAGGCGACGCATGTGCCGGTCGGCGAAGACCAGAAGCAGCATCTGGAGCTCGCGCGCGACATCGCCGGCACCTTCAACCGCCGCTACGGCGTTGACTATTTCCCGCTGCCCGAGCCGATGATCTTCGGCGCGGCGACGCGGGTGATGAGCCTGCGCGACGGCAGCAAGAAAATGTCGAAATCCGACACATCGGATTACTCGCGCATCAACATGACCGACGATGCCGAAACGATCGCCCTGAAGATCCGCAAGGCGAAAACCGATCCGCTGCCGCTGCCGGCGACCATCGAAGAAGCCGAAAAGCGCCCCGAGGCCGACAATCTCCTCGGCATCTATGCGGCGCTCGCCGATATCACGCGCCAGCAGGCGGTCGAGCAATGGGCCGGGCAGCAATTCTCGGCCTTCAAGAATTCGCTCGCCGAGCTATCCGCCGAAATCCTCGGCAAGATTTGCGGCGAGATGCGGCGGCTTTTGGCCGATCCCGGCTATATCGACGGCATTCTCCATCGCGGCGCCGAGCGCGCCAATGCGATCGCCGAGCCGCATCTGCGCGAGGTCTACGACATTATGGGGCTGCTGCGGGTTTAGCGTTTCCGTCCTTGACCCCATCGTGCATTGACCTCTACCGGGAAGGGGTTGATTTCGGACGCAAATAGTCCAAATTGAAGCAGAGCGATCTGGAGCCAGTCCCATGTTCATCGAAACCGAGACCACGCCCAACCCGGCGACCTTGAAATTCCTGCCCGGCCGCACGGTGATGGAAGAGGGCACGGCGAATTTCGCCGATGCCGATGCGGCGACGCGCTCGCCCCTGGCGCTGCGCCTCTTCGGCCTCGACGGCGTAACGCAAGTGTTCTTCGGCGCGGATTTCGTCTCGGTCAGCAAGGCGGACGAGAGTTCATGGTCCGAATTGAAGCCGGCGGTGCTTGGCGCCCTGGTCGAGCATTTCTCCTCGGGCGAGCCGCTCCTGACCGGGACGGTCGAGCCGACGGCCGCGGAAGAGGGCGATGAAGTCGTCTCGCAGATCAAAGAGCTGATCGAGACTCGGGTGCGGCCGGCGGTCGCGGCGGACGGCGGCGACATCATCTTCGAAGCCTTCGCCGACGGCGTCGTCTATCTGCAGATGCACGGCTCGTGCTCGGGCTGCCCCAGCTCGACCGCGACCCTGAAAGCCGGCATCGAGAACATGCTGCGGCACTACATCCCGGAAGTCGTTGAAGTCCGCGCGGTTTAGGGTTCGGCGCTCGCGCTAGGACGAGCGCGCCATCATCCGCTCGGGCGCGTCGGCATCGCCGAGCAGCGGATAGCGCTTGGCGTCGAAGAGTTGATAGTGCCACCACTCATTGGCGTAGAAATCCCAGCCGGCGGCGCTCATCAAGCCTAAGAGCAGGAAGCGATTGCGCTGCGCCTCGACCGGGACCGCGGTCGAGGCGTGGTGCGAGAGCGGCGTGAAGGCATCGAACGGCGTGCCCATATCGAGCGCCTCGCCGCGCGCATCGACCAATGTAAGATCGATCGCCGCGCCGCGCGAATGGGGCGAGCCGCGACGCGGATCGGCGAGGAATTCGGGATCGGGCGTATGATTCCACAACACCCATTGCGCCTCGCTCGGCCGGAAAGCGTCGAAGATTTTGAAGCGCAGATCGAGCGCCTTGGCGAGCGCGATCGCTTTTTCGAGTTTGGCCGCGGCATCGGGATGGAGATAGCAAAGCGGCCGCGCATAGACCGGCTTGCCGGTGAAGTTGTTCGCGGTCGCATAGGCGATGTCGAGAACGACGTCGTGGCTGTGGGGGGTGATGGCGACGAGGCTCATGATCCAGTAGTAGCATGACCGGGTCATGAAAGTATTAGCCTTCGATTGCAGCGGTGCCTCGTGCTCGGCCGCGGTCGTCATCGACGACGAGCCGGTCGCGCAGCGCTTTGTCGCCATGGAGCGCGGCCATGCCGAAGCCTTGCTGCCGATGATCGAAACCGTGCTGCGCGAAGCCCGGCTCGCGCCTGCCGCGCTCGACTTGATCGCGGCAACCGTGGGCCCTGGAAGCTTCACCGGTTTGCGCATCGGTATCGCCGCGGCGCGCGGCCTTGCCTTGGCGAACGGCATCGCGGCGATCGGTGTCGCCAGCTTCGATGCCGTTGTCGCGCCGGCGGAAGGCGCGCCGTCGATCATCGCCCTCGAAAGCAAGCGTGCGGAGCTGTTCCTGCACCGTCGCGACCGCGACGATCCGCGTCTGCCGGCGCTCGTGCCGGCGGCCCAATGGCCCGAGATCGTGCCGGACGGTCCGTGTTGCCTCGCGGGCGATGGCGCACCGCGCTTGGCGGCCGCCCTCGGCCGCGGCGATATCCGGGTGCTGCCCGGACATGGCCGTCCCGATCCCGTGGCGCTCGCGCGGCTCGGCGCCGCGCGTTGGCAAGCGGGGCAGCGCGCGGCCTTGGCGCCGCTTTATCTGCACGCGCCCGATACGACAATCCCGCGCCAAACCGCGCCGGCGGTCGCACCATGATCGCCGCTATGCAACCCGCGCGTGAGGCGGACCTCGCGCGCCTTTCCGAGCTCCACGCCACCTGCTTTCCCGACGATGCGTGGAACTCCTCGGCTCTCGCCACTGTGTTGGCGATGCCGGGTGCCGATGGCCGCGTCGTCCTCGCGGCAGAGGGCGCGCCGCTCGGCCTGGTGCTCGATCAGTGTCTCGGTGCGGACGGCGAGATCCTGACACTCGGCGTCGCGCCGGCGGCGCGACGCCAGGGCCTTGCCCGCGCGCTCCTCAACGATCTCATTCGCCGCGCCCGTGCCGCGCGGGTGCAGCGCTTGCTGTTGGAGGTGGCGGCCGACAATCTCGCGGCGCTCGCGCTTTATCGCTCGTTCGGCTTCACGCGACTCGGCACGCGGCGCCATTACTATCGCCGCGCTCAAGGTCCAGCCGTCGATGCTTGGCGTTTTGTCCTCGAATTGCCGCCGCTCCGCGATGGTAATGTATAATTTAGCTCGTCCGGTTAAATGATCGTTTTACGAGTATTGCGGTGGTTGAGAAATCGCCATATATTCGCAAAAGGAATCGCCTTGGGAATAAATCA
>DATGLO010000397.1:0-2249 GCA_035294105.1 Allostellaceae bacterium | reverse complement strand
CGGACAACGCGCTTTATCGCCACCAATGCTATGTCGCCGAGACGGATGCGAAAGCGGCCGAGGATGTCGCGCGCTTTCAATTCTGGGGCGCGCATGGCGGCCACGAAAACCAAGCGGCGGCGCGCGCCGGACAGATCACCGTGCGCAACAGCCGCGATCTCGTCGGCGCGCTATCGGCGCAGATGGGCCATTACGGCAAGACCTCGGCGATCGATATGAGCCAACCGCCGGTGATCGGCTCGCCCGAGACCGTGATCAAGCGCATCGAAGAGATCGCGCGCATCGGCCGCTGCGGCCGGTTCGATTTGGTGTTCTTCCATGGGCGACTGCCGCAAGAGCTCGCTTGCAACTCGCTGGAGCTCTTCGGCCGCGAAGTGATCCCCGCGCTGAAAGGCGGCGCGAAGCCGCTGGCGCCGGCCGAATAGACACTTCTTGCTTACCACTTTACTAACCATCTCCTCCTGAAGGGCGGAGAGGTTTTAATGTGCGCGGTAAGCGCGCGGCTCGTCGGCGACGATCGTGTTGCGCAGCACGCCGAGGCCGGTGATCTCGACCTCGACCTTGTCGCCGGGCTTCATGTTGACGACGCCCAAGACGCCATGCCGGCCGGCGGGCTTCAAATCCTCGCCGGGATGCGGCTTCAGCGCGCCGGGCGTGCCCATCATGATGATGTCGCCGGGAACGAGCGCGTAGCCGGTCGAAAGGTAATGCACGACCTGCTCGACCGCGAACAGCATGTCGTTCAAGGGCGCGTTCTGGCGCTCGATGCCGTTCAACCGCGTGATCACGCGCTGCCCCTTGGGATCGCCGAATTCGTCGCTCGTCATCAGCCACGGGCCGGTGCTGCCCGAGCGCTCGAAATTCTTGCCCAAGCCGAAATTGCGGTTGTGGCGCTGATATTCGCGCACCGAGCCCTCGTTGCAGCAGCAGAAGCCGGCGATGTGATCGAAGGCTCTCTCGACCGGGATGTGGCGGCCGCCGCGGCCGATAACAACGCCGAGCTCGCCCTCGTAATCGAATTCCTTCGCCACGTCGGGCGGCGGGCAGAGCAGCGGCTGATTGTGGCCGACCACGGAAGCGGGCGTGCGGATGAAGAGATGCGGAAATTCCTTCGAGGTGGTGAGGCCGGTCTCTTCGATATGCGTCTTGAAATTGAGGGCGAGGGCCCAGGTAACATGCGGTTCGGGAATGACCGGTAACAGGTCCGCGTCGCCGAGCTTGCGCGTGCCGGTTTTGCCGCCGACGGCATCTTTGAGCCGCGCGAGGCCGTCAGGCAGCGCGAGCAAGGCGCGCAGGCTGGTCGGCAATTGCGGCGCGACGTCGGCAACCGGAATGAAACTGTCGTTGCCGCTGACGACGCCGATTCGCGGCGCACCGTTCTCGCGATAAGAAACAATGCGCATCACCCTTGCTCCAAACCCAAGAGGTGCCGGCCGTAATCGCCCATACCGGCATCCCAGACGAGGCCGGCATGGGTCGCGGCGGCGTGAAGATCCTTATAGGCACGCTGCATCGCGTCGCCTTCGAACAGCACGCGGCTGCCGGCGAGGTAAAATAAGCGCTCGACCGCGGCAAGCGCGGTCCGCGCCGCATAGGTCGAGTTGCGTTTGCCTCGCATCCGGAAATGATGCGGCACGGTTTCGCCGCGGTCGAGCATGCTTCGCGCCTCGCGCAGGGGCGCCATATAGATGAGTGCAGCCGCTTCGATCTCTGCCGCCGCCGCGGCCAGCGAAATCTGCGTGCCGGCCTGCTCCGCCACCTTCATCCCGCGCGAGACGCGCTTCTTGGTGAGCGCGATGTAATCCGCAAGAAAGCCTTCGGCGATGCCGACCGCGACGCAAGCGAAAGCGGTGGTGGCGAGGCCGCCATGCGGCATGCGAAAGATCGGCGAGGTATGCGCCTTGTTGCCCGGCCCGGTCGCTTCTTCGAGGTCGCGGTAGCGCAGGATACGGTGCTCCGGCACGAACACATCTTCGACGACGAAGCTCTTGCTGCCGGTGCCGGCCATGCCCATGACGTGCCAATCGTCGATGATCTTGATGTCGCTCCGCGGCACGAGAAAGAGGCAGCGTTCGCCCTTCATCGGCCCGTCGACGATGGTGCCGCCGGGCAGCGCCCATTGCGCATGGTCGATGCCGCTGGCAAAGCCGTGCTTGCCGGAAAGCCGAACGCCGCCCGCGACGCTGCGCGCCTCGCCGATGGGCGCGAAGCTGGCGCAGATATGCGTCTTCGGGTTCTCGCCCCAAATC
>DATGLO010000396.1:0-2284 GCA_035294105.1 Allostellaceae bacterium | reverse complement strand
AGCGCCGTGTCGCCGAACCCGCCCCCGCCTAGATTATCGGCGCCTGAGCTTCCGCCGCTTCGCGACATCATCCGCCGCTTCGATCTCGGCGCGCGCAAGGCGTTGGGGCAGAATTTCCTGCTCGATCTCAATCTGACGCGGCGCATCGCCCGTGCGGCGGCGCCGCTCGATCAAGCAAGGATCGTCGAAATCGGTCCCGGGCCGGGCGGACTGACGCGGGCGCTGCTCCTCGAAGGCGCGCAGCATGTCACGGCGATCGAGCGCGATCCGCGCTGCATCGCCGCGCTGAAAGAGCTCGAAGCGGCGTTCCCCGGACGCCTCGCGATTGTCGAAGGCGATGCGCTCGAGGTCGACATCCCCGCACTCGTCGCGGCGCCACGCAAGATCGTCGCCAACCTGCCCTACAACATTGCGACGCCGCTCCTCATCCGCTGGCTCGGCGAGGCGCGTCGCTATGAGAGCCTGATCTTGATGTTCCAGAAGGAAGTCGCCCAGCGCCTTGTCGCCGCGCCGGGCAGCGCTGCCTATGGCAGGCTCTCCGTGCTGACGCAGTGGTTGTGCGATGTGCGACTCCTCTTCGACATCCCGCCGCAAGCGTTCGTGCCGGCGCCGAAGGTCACCTCGACGGTGGTGCAACTGACCCCGCGCGCCGCGCCGCTCGCCGCTTGCGAACAGGCGTTGCTCGAGCGCGTCACCGCGGCGGCGTTCGGCCAGCGCCGCAAGATGCTGCGGCAAAGCCTCAAATCGCTGGGCGGCGATACCGCGGCGCTTATCGCGGCGGCAGGCGTCGTCCCAACCGCGCGCGCCGAGGAATTATCGGTCGAGCAATTCTGCGCGCTGGCACGGGCTTTCAAGGGAACGAGCCGCTCGAACTCTCCCTAACGAGAAACGACGGAGCGTCATTGCGAGCAGCGATAGCGACGACTCTACATCGCGCGCTGCGTTTGCCGCGCGAGCTTAAGCCTGGCCGCGCAGCCGATTGACGAAATCGTAGAGCCCGATCTGTCGCGTGCGGCGCTTGCGCTCGGCGTCGAGGATCGCGCGCACTTGGCGCACGCTTTCGTCGAGATCGTCGTTGACGACGACGTAATCGTATTCTGGCCAGTGGCTCATCTCGTCTGATGATTTGGCCATGCGCGCCTGCACGACGTCGGCGCTGTCTTGCGCGCGACTTTGCAGCCGCTCTTTCAGCGCCTCGATGCTCGGCGGCAGGATGAAGATCGCGACAACGTCGTCGGGCAGGTTCTGCTTCAGCTGCTGCGTGCCTTGCCAGTCGACATCGCTGATGATGTCCTCGCCCGCGTCGAGCGTCTTCATCACCGGCGCGCGCGGCGTCCCGTAGCAATGATCGAAGACAGTCGCATGCTCGAGCAGCTCGCCCTTCGCGACCATGTCGTCGAATTCGGCGCGGGTAATGAAGTGATAATGCTTGCCGTCGACCTCGCCCGGGCGCTTCGGACGCGTCGTGACCGAGACCGACATCGCAAGCTTGCGGTCGTCGTCGAAGAGCTTCCGGCTGATCGTCGTCTTGCCCGCGCCCGATGGCGAGGACAGGACGAGAAGCAGGCCGCGGCGCTTGATCGCAGGTTCGGGCATCGGCGCTACTCGATATTCTGCACTTGCTCGCGCAGCTGCTCGATGGCGGCCTTGAGAGCGAGGCCGATGCGGGTCAGTTCGAGGTCGGCCGATTTCGAGCAGAGGGTATTCGCTTCGCGGTTGAATTCCTGGCAGAGGAAATCGAAGCGCCGGCCGATCGGTCCGCCTTCGGCGAGGAGCCCCCTTGCGGCGACAAGATGCGCCGCGAGGCGGTCGAGCTCTTCGCGGACATCGGCCTTGGCGGCAGCGAGCACCGCTTCATGCGCCAAGCGCTCTTCGGGCAGCGCCGGCATCGCGTCGGTGAGGATCGCGATCAGCTCTTTGATTCGCGCCTTGATCGCGGCCGGCTGCGTCGCTGCCGCGGCTTCGGCCTCCTTGACAAGTGCCGCGATCTCGTCGAGGCGCTCGCGAAGCACCGCCTCGAGCCGCATGCCCTCGCCGAGCCGCATCGCGGAGAGCCCGCCAAGCGCGCGCTCGAAACCTTCGCTCAATAGCTCTATCTGACGCGTCCGCGCCGCCTCGTCGATCTCGTCCTCGCCGCTTTCGAGCACCCCGCGCAGCGCCAAGAGCCCGTCGATACGCGGCGGCGCCGCTTCGACCTCGGCGGCAAGATCGTTGGCGAGCTTCAACACCGCCGCCAGCGCCTCGCGGTTGACGCGCAAGCCGCCCGCGGCGCCAGCGCGCGCGA
>DATGLO010000395.1:0-2238 GCA_035294105.1 Allostellaceae bacterium | reverse complement strand
TCGGCATCGCGCTGCACGACCATCTCGTGATCGGCCGCGGCAAGCATGCGAGCCTCAAGAGCCTTGGACTGATATAAGCAGGGCATGAGCGCGCAATTTCTTCATCAAGTCGGCGTGACGCTTTACGGCGAGGGCGAGCATTGGATCGCGCGTCTCGCCGAGGACCTCGGCGTCAACGAGCGCACGATGCGGCGCTGGCTCGGCAGTGAAAGCGCGATCCCCGGCCGCGTCTGGGACGAGCTGATCAACATCGCGATCGGCCGCGCCCGCGAGATCGCCGACCTCGTACCGAAAATCGAGCAGGCCAAATCGCGCTAGGCTGAGCGGGCTGCCGGCGGTTGACGCTTGACTCATCCATAACTATCGGGTTATGAATAATCCATAACCAGGGAGTTATTGATTTTAATGCCCGCCGCCGTGCCCGACCTTCTCTTCAGGACCCTCGCCGATCCGACGCGGCGGGCGATTTTCGAGCAGCTCTGTCGCCAGGGCGAGCAGACCGTGCGTGCCCTGACCGAGGAGGCCGGCGTCTCGCAGCCGGCGGTCTCGAAGCACCTCGGCGTTCTCGAGACGGCGGGGCTGGTGCGCGGCCGCCGCGCTGGACGCGAGACGCATTATCGCGCGCAGCCGCGCGCCCTCGCGCCGCTGATCGATTGGATGGGACTCTACGCGACCTTCTGGCGCGAGCGCTTCGATCGCCTCGAATCCTTACTGAAACGGATGGACCAATGACCCAGGCTGCCAGCGCGACCGCCAATACCCGCTCCGTCGTCGTCGAGCGCGAATTCCCCTACCCGCCGGAGAAGCTCTGGCGCGCATTGACGCAAAACGCGTTGATCGAAGAATGGCTGATGCACAACGATTTTCGGCCCGTGGTCGGGAATCGCTTCCAGTTGCGTGCGCCGCCGTCGCCGCATTGGAATGGCGTGACCGATTGCGAGGTCCTAGTCGTCGAGCCGCCGAAGCGCCTCGTCTATTCCTGGAACGCCACCGGCGATGAGGTCGCGACCGGCCCCAAGACAGTCGTCACCTTCACCCTCACGCCGACCAAAGCCGGCACGCAGCTGCGCATGGAGCAATCCGGCTTCGGGCCGCAGCACGAGAACAATTACCGCGGTGCCGGGTTCGGCTGGCAGCGCTTCTTCACGGCGCTCGAGGGCGTCGTCGCCAACCTTAACTGAAACAAGCTCACCTGATGGAGGCAAGAAAGGATGGATCGACCGTCACCCTTAAATCGCGCATGCAGAATCCCGTACTGATGAATCGCGATGCCATGCAAGCGCTTCAGGCCGCGGGCCGCGCCGCCCAAGGCCATGGCATCCCTGCCCAGACTCTTGAGCTGATCAACTTGCGCGTGAGCCAGATCAATGGCTGCGCCGTGTGCCTCGCGATGCAAGCGCAGGCGCTCAAGGGAGCCGGCGAGAGCGACGAGCGGCTTACGGCTGCGGCCGCGTGGCGCGAGGCGCCCTTCTTCAGCCCGGCCGAGCGCGCCGCGCCGGCTCTCGCGGAAGCGGCGACGCGGCTCAGCGACCGCGCCGATCCGGTGCCGGATGAGGTCTGGAACGAAGCGGCGCGGCATTACGACGAGGAGGCGCTCGGCGCGCTCGTCATCGCCATCGCCACGATCAACGCCTGGAACCGCATCAACGTGACGACGCGGCAGATCGCCGGTTCGGTCCCGGCGAGCGCGCGGCCGCATCGCGGCTAGCTCGAAGGCGAAGACGATTCCGCAGCAGCGAGCGCGCGCTCCAGCGCCTCGCGGCCGCGGAACAGGTGGCTGTGAAAACCGACGGCACGGGCCGCGGCGATGTTCTCGGCGAGATCGTCGACGAACAGCGAGCGGTGCGGCTCAATGCCGGCGCGCGTCGCGACGAGTTGAAATGCCGAGGCGCGCGGCTTCATATCGCCGATCTCGTGGCTGAGATAGGCCTCGTAACGACCGAGCGCGCCATCGCTCATGCGCAGCACCTCGTGCCAATGCACCGCGTTGGTGTTGGAAAAGAGCAGCACGCGATTGCCGGCGGCGAGGCGCTCGAGCAGATCGAGCATGGCGCGATCTACCGAGAAATGGCTGCTCCAATCGGCGAGGAAGCCGCGCCAGTCGCGCGCGTAGCGCAGCTCGCGCACGAGATCGCGATGGAAGCTCTCGACCGTGCGTGCGCCGGTCGTCAGCGCGGGATCCATCGCCTCGGCGCGGATGCGGTCGACGGCATCTTGCGCGCCGCAAGACGCGGCCAG
>DATGLO010000394.1:0-2918 GCA_035294105.1 Allostellaceae bacterium | reverse complement strand
CTAGGGTTCGATGCACGGACCCGCCGGCCGCGACAGAGCCGGAAGAGCCAAGAATGCTGATACTGGGTGCGCGCCGGGATGCGCGAATAGGGGGCCAGAATGCGCACAATCGCCGCGGTGCTGTTGTTATGTGGCTTGTCGATACCGAGCATCGCTACGGCCGGCGCTGCCAAGCACGCGAAAGATACTCAGCTTTCGCGCAGTACGGCTTCGGTCTACGCGCGCAGCCTCGTCGGCCGGCGCGCGGCTAATGGCGAGCGACTCCAGCACCTGACCGCCGCGAGCCTCAAGCTGCCGCTCGGCACCGTGGTCACCGTCACCAATCGCCGCAATGGCCGCAAGGCGACCGTGCGCGTCAATGATCGCGGTCCTTACGCGAGGCGTTTCATCATCGATCTCTCGCCGGCGGCCGCTGCGGCCCTCGGCATCGGTCGCCGCGGCACGGCGCCCGTCGAGCTGAAAATCGCGCAAGCCGGTCATCGAGGCTAGGCGAGAGGATTTGACATTCGCTCCTATCCGGCCGCTGGCTGCCAGGCGCAGATTGGAATCAGACCACTAGCCGCGAGCGCGAGTTGAATACTCTCCTGACGCCCGGGCGCATCGGGCCGGTCGAGATCAAGAACCGGATCGTCATGCCGCCGATGACGACGCGGCTGTCGGACGACGAGGGTTTCGTCACCGAGGAGAGCATCGCTTATTATATGGCCCGGGTGCGCGGCGGTGTCGGCCTCGTCACCGTCGAGATGGCGTCGCCCGAACGCGCCGGCCGCCATCGCCGCCGCGAGCTCGGCATTTACGACGATCGTTTCGCGCCGGGGCTGCAGCGCCTGGCGCGCGCGATCCATGACGGCGGCGCGAAGGCCTCGATCCAGCTCGGCCATGGCGGCGGCCATACCCGGCGCGATATCTGCGGCGAGACGCCGGTCGCGCCATCGGCGATTCCGCATCCGGTCTTCGAGACCACCTTCGAGACGATTATCCCCGAGGCGATGAGCAAAGCGCGGATCGACGAATGCGTCGCCGCCTTCGCCGCGGCCGCGGCACGCGCTGCGCGCGCCGGCTTCGATTGCGTCGAGATCCATGCGGCGCACGGCTATCTCATCTCGCAATTCCTGACGCCGTTCGAGAACCGCCGCCGCGACGACTATGGCGGCTCGCTCGAAAATCGCGCCCGCTTCGGCCTCGAGGTGCTGCGCGCCGTGAAGGCGGCGGTGCCGGGCATCGGCGTGATCTTCCGCCTCTCGGTCGAGGATTACTTCCCGGACGGCATGCCATGGAGCGAAGGCCGTCAGGTCGCGATCTGGGCTGCCGCGGCAGGCGCCGACGCGCTCCACATCGCGGCGGGCCATTATCGCTCGCTGCCCTCGGCGGCGCGGCAGATACCCCCGATGGAATATCCCGACGGCGTCTTTCTCGATTATGCCGCGGGCGTCAAAGCGGCGGTGAAGGTGCCGGTGATTGCGGTCGGGCGGCTGGGCGATCCGGTCCTCGCCCAAGCGGCGCTCGATGCGGGCAAAGCGGATTTCATCGCTCTCGGCCGCACGCTCATTGCCGAGCCCGACTGGGCTCGAAAGCTGGCGCGCAATGAGCCGGCGCGGCGCTGCCTCGCCTGCAACACTTGCGTCGACGAGATGCGCGGGGGCGCGCGGCTCGGCTGTGTCGTCAACGGCGCCGCCGGGCGTGAGGCGATGTTCGCCGCGGCCCGGCCGCCGCGAGGCGAGCGCATCGCTGTGATCGGCGCGGGACCGGCGGGTCTCACCTATGCGTCGCTGGCCGCGGAAGGGAACAGCATCACCGTGTTCGAGCGCGCCGCCGAGCCAGGCGGCGCGTTTCGCTATGCCGGCAAGGCACCGCTGTTCCAAGGCGTCGCCGCGAATGAGCGATCCTTGGCGCGCTATATCGATCAACTCTACGGCGCTTGCCTTGCCAAGCAGGTGCGCTTCGTCTTCGGCGTCGATATTGCACGCCAGCCCGAGCGGCTGGCGGATTTCGACCGCATCGTCGTCGCGACGGGCGCCCGCTATCGCTTCGGGCTCAAACCTGTGGTCGAGGGAATGCTGGCAAGCGGCCTGGCGCGCTCCGCTCCGATACGCCGCTTGTTTGCGCTGCCCAAGTTGCGCGACTGGTTCTATTACCGCGCCCGCACCGGAACAGCGAGCGTGTTCAAACCGCTGGTGCGGCCGAGCCAAAAGCTCGTCGTGATCGGCGACGCGGTCGAAGCCGGCAAAAGCAAGGCGGCCATCGCCTCGGCCTTCGAAGCGGCGCTGCTGGCCGATTAGACTTCTTCGGGTGAGCTGTAAGCGGCCGGCGCGGTCGCTTGCGCCGGCGCATCGGTCCGTATCACGTCATGCGCAAAGAGCCAGTCGCGGCTGGCGCGCGGTTTCGGCGGGACTTCCTTGTTAAGCTCGAATTGCTCGCGCGCCTGGAGCTACGTGCGCGCGGTGAAATCGCGACGCTCTTCCTCATAGCGGCGCAGAGCCTCGACCGGATCGTCGCCGGCGGCCAAGCAGCGCGCCAGCACATAGCCGTCTTCGACCGCCATCGCCGCGCCTTGCGCCAAGGTCGGCAGCATCGGATGCGCGGCATCGCCCAGCAGCGTCACGCGTCGATCGGTCCAGCGCGGCAGCGGATCGCGGTCGAACACGCCACATTTGAACCAAGCGCGGGGATCGGCCTGATGGAACAACTCGATCAAGGTCGCGTGATAGTCGCGATAGGCATCGAGCACCTCTTCGAGGCTCGAGGGCACGGTCCAGGATTCTTCGGCCCAACGCCCGCTGACATGGCCGCAGAACACGTTGAACACGCGGCCGCCGCAGATCGGATAGCAGACGACGCGGCCCATCGGTCCAAGCCAGTTGACGGAATCGTCGGTGCTGAAGCTTTCGCCCGTGCCAATGCAACGGTTCGTGACCTTC
>DATGLO010000393.1:0-5309 GCA_035294105.1 Allostellaceae bacterium | reverse complement strand
CGCGACCTCGGCCGCGCTGAGGGTCCGGACGTCGCCGAGCGTCGCCGCCTGCAAGGTCTTCAGCGCATCGTTCTCGAGCGACAGCGTAATGTGCAGCAGCTCGGGAATGTTGCGCGCGACGACGGTGATGCCATGCGCGCGCTGGAACGCGGCGCGCTTGTCGCCGATCGCCGTGCGCAGCCTCTCGCCGCGCTCGACGCTGGTGATGAGATGCGCCTCGGGATAGGACGCGACGCCTTTGCCAAAAAGCCCGCTATGCATGGTGATCGGGCGGTATTCGCGCTGCGTGATCGAGAACAAGGTCGCGTAAGGCGGATGAAGATGCGCGATGGCGATCGCATCGGCGCGCGCCGCATGGAGCGCGGTGTGGATGGGCCATTCGAGCGGCGGCCGCTTGCCGTCGAGCGCTTTGCCGTCGAGGCCCGCGAGCACCATGTCGGCGGCGCGCAGATTGGCTTTGTCCGAGCCCGCGCCCGGCGTGATGAGCAGGCGTTTCACCTCGGGCTGATAAACGCTGACATGGCCATGAAGCCCCAAAAGGCCTTGCATCGCGAAGATCCGCGCGCAGGTCGCGAGTTGCTCTCTTAAGTCGGTTTCCGACGCCATCCCTCACCTCTGCTCGCGGCCGCTCCCCTGGTGCAGCGGTACGCCGCAACGCTTATCGGCCAGCTTATCGACGGTGATATCGCCTTTCACCATCCCTTGCGAGCGATACCAATCGATCCGCCGCGCCCTATCCTTAACATCGAACACTCGCATGGGCGAGGCGCGCGCTCAATGGTTTTGAACGTCGGGCGCGCTATTCTCCGCGCGGCGAAAAAAAAAGGAGGACGCTCATGACCATCCGCTGGGCCTTGCTCGGGCCGGGCCGGCATGCCGGCCGAAGCGTCGTGCCGGCGATGAAACATGCCGCAAACACCGCTCTCGTCGCCGTAATGAGCCGCGATCGCGCGCGCGGCGAAGCTTTCGCCAAGGCGCACGGCATCCCTAAGGTCCATACCTCGCTCGACGAGGTGTTGCGCGACCGCGACATCGACGCGCTCTACGACGCCTCGCCTGACGGCCTGCACGCGGCCGATGCGATCGCCGCCGCCGAGGCGCAGAAGCATATCCTCGTCGAAAAGCCGCTCGCCCTCTCCGTCAACGAGGCTCAAGGCGCCATCGAGGCGTGCCGCCGCGGCGGCGTGACGCTGGGTGTCGTGTTCAATCAGCGGCACGACGCGGCGCATCAGGAAGCCCGGCGCCTCGTCCTCGCCGGCGCGATCGGCGAATTGAAGCTCGCTCACGTGCAAATTGCGTTGCGCGCCGCGATGCAACGCAGCGGCGCCGCCGCACCGGTGACCTGGCGCACCGATCCGAAATTCCGCGCCGGCGGCATCACCGTCAGCATCGGCGATCATGCCTACGACACCCTCGCCTATATCACCGGCCGACAGATCGAGAGCGTCTCGGCCTTGAGCGACGCCACGCAAAGCAATCCGCCGAACGAGCGCGTCGTCAGCATCCTCTTGAAGCTTTCCGGCGGCGCGATCGGCTATGCCGCGGCGAGCTATGCGACACCTTTCGCCAAGCGCCCGTTCGAGTTGCACGGCACCGGCGGCACGATCGTGATCGAGAATTCTTATACCTACCTCACCGGCGGCGACGATCCGCGGCCGAGCCTCACCTTGGTCAACGAGGCCGGAATAACCGTGCGACGCTTTCCGCCGACCGACTGCTTCCGCCTCGAGATCGAGCAATTCAATTGCGCGATCGAAGGCAAGGGCGCGCCGATGACTCCGGCGGCC
This sequence comes from Allostellaceae bacterium, assembly GCA_035294105.1. GTDB lineage: Bacteria > Pseudomonadota > Alphaproteobacteria > ATCC43930 > CGMCC-115725 > CAIKMD01. Next base: position 3,522 of record DATGLO010000393.1, on the reverse strand, counting down.
GAAGGCCTGCGCGCCTTGGCGATCGGCGGCGCGATTTATGAGTCGATCCGCAGCGGGCGAGCGGTGGCGATCGTCGAGCGGCGGCGATGACACGCTACGATCTCGTCGCCATCGGCGGCGGCTTGTCGGGCCTCGTTACCGCGTGTCGCGCGGCGCAGCTCGGCCAGCGTGCCGCGGTATTGGAGCAGGGCAGCGACGAGCGCTACCCCTGCTCGTCGCGGTGGTCGACGGGCGTCGTCAATGTGATGGGATTGGCGATCCTCGCCGATCCCGAGCAGCTTTATCGCGCGATCATCGAGGGCAGCGGCAACACGGCGCGGCCCGAGCTCGCTTGCGCCATCGCCGATAACGGCAAGCGGGCGATCGACTGGCTCGGCGCGCAAGGCGCGCGCTTCATCCAGCGCGGCTTGCAGAAGGATCAGCCGGGGCAGCAAGTGCTCGCACCGCCGCGGCGTTTGCAGGCCGGACTCGATTGGGAAGGCCGCGGCGCCGATGTGCTGCTGCGTCTTCTCGAGAAGCAACTGATCGAGCGCGGCGGCGCGGTGCTGCGCGGGACAAAGGCCGAGATGCTGATCGTCGAGAACGGCGCCTGCGTCGGTGTCGAGGCGACGCGGAACGGACAGCGGCTCCGCGTCGATGCCAAAGCCGTCGTAATCGCCGATGGCGGCTTTGCCGCCAATCGCGACATGATCGCGCGCTTCATCACGCCGCGCGCCGATCGCGTGCTGTCGCGCGTCGGTCCCGGCGCGCAAGGCGACGGCATCCGCATGGCCGAAGCGGCCGGCGCGGCGATCGGCGGTTTCGGCAAATTCTACGGCCATATCCATCACGCCAACGCGATGAGCAACTCGCAGCTCTGGCCTTATCCGCATCTCGACGCGGCGGCGGAGGTTGCGATCCTCGTCGGGCCCGACGGGAAACGCTTCGCCGATGAAGGCCTCGGCGGCGTCTGCATGGCGAATGCCATCGCGCAGCTCGCCGACCCGCTCTCGAGCCAGCTCATCATCGACGACGCGATTTGGCAGGCGGAGCCGAAGCTCACCAACACGGTCGCGGCGAATCCCACGATGGCGAATGCCGGCGGGCCGATCGTCACCGCGCCCGATCTCGCGGCCCTCGCGACCCGAATCCGTGTTCCCGCGGATGCCCTTGCCGCCACCGTGCGCGCCCATAACGAGGCGGTCGCGGGCGGCAATTTCGCCGCGCTCGCCGTGCCGCGCACCCAACGCAAGCATCGGCCGATGGCGATCGCGCAGCCGCCGTTTCATGCCGTGCCGCTATGCGCGGGCATCACCGGTTCGATGGGCGGCGTGGTGATCGATGCCCATGCGCAGGCATCGACATCGAGCGGTGCGCCCTTCCCCGGGCTCTACGCCGTCGGCACGCCGATCGCGGGGCTCGAAGGCGGGCCGCGCGCCGGCTATGTCGGCGGTTTGTCGAAGGCCTTCATCCTCGGCCTCGTCGCGGCCGAGCATATCGCCGCTTCCTAGAGCGCCGCCGCCATCGCCTGCGCCCAGGCGTTGCGCGGTCGCGCGGCGAGGCGCTCGTTGAGCAAGTCGCGCGCAACCTCGACCCGGCCGGCTTTCACGGCGCTGTCGATCAGGAGCTTTGCGAAGAGATCGCGCTGCGCGTGGCTACCGCCGATGCGGCGAAAGCTTTCGCGCAGCGGGAAAAGGAGTTCGGTCGCGCGCGCATAATCGCCCGAGCGATGCGCCGCGGCGGCGTCGCCCAGCGCGAGTCCTACCGCGCTCATGATGGCGGAGCCACTCTCGCTTCCTGCCGCATAGTTGGCGCTCGAGCGGCGCCAGCGCGCGAATCCCTCGGGGCCGCCGGCGGCCGCGAGCGCCATCGCGTAATGCGCGTCGCCGAAAATCTGCATGTGGTCGTCGCTGCGCTTCGCCGAGCGTGCCGCGAGCTCCTCCCAGCGCGGGCCGACATCGATGCCGAGTTGCTCGAGCCGCCACAGCAGGGAGACGCCATTGCTGATATCGAGCAGATCATCGGTCGATTCCGGCCGCACCGCGCGATCGTAAAGCGCCAGCGCTTCGTCATAGCGCTTTAGTGCGAGCAAAAAGAGGCAGCGATGCCAGGCGAGATGGAAAGCGAAGTTATTCGCGCTCTTCCAGCCGCCACTCGCCGCGTCCAGCCAGGCGAGGCCGTCTTCGGTGCGATCCTCCATCTCGCAACAATGCGCGACCGCGTGTCCGGCCCAAATGTCGTCGGGACATAGCTCGACGGCGCGGCGGCCGGCCTTTTCGGCTTCGCCATAGGCGCCGCATTCCTCCAAGCCAAAGGCGTGACAACCGAGAACATAGCCATAGCCGGGCACGCTTTCGTCCCAGGCGGCGAGCGCGGTCTCGATGGTCGCGCGCATCGCCCGCCAATCGCCGGCATAGAAATAGAGGTACTGCGCGAGCTTCAGCGCCAGAAGATCGCGCGGCTCATGCTCGAGGATCGATGCGAGGACCGCTCGAGCGCCCTGGAGATCGCGCTCGGCCCAGAGCCGCAGCGCCCGTGAATGACGGCGCTCGCGCTCGGTCGCGCCGAATTTTTCCATCGCTGCGTCGGCGGTATTCGCGGCGTCGAGGGCGCGCGGCACCAACTCGCGTTTCTCAAGCAGCAGCAGGAAGTAGCCGCGCAACACCGGCGCCATGGGAAGCGCCGGATCCGCGGCGAGTGCCGCCTTCAGCCGATCGCCGGTATCGTTCTTGAACGCGGCATAGCTCGAGAGCACCGCGTCGAGCAGCGACACGGCTTCGCGATGAGTCGCCGTTACGGCGACGCCGCGCGCGTCGTAGAACATGATATGATCATGGCGCAATCGCACCCAGCTTCACAGGCCCTGGCATGGATTTCGACCTGACGCCGGACCAGCTTCACCTGCAAGAGCAAGCCCGGACCCTCGCCGCCGCCATCGCGGCGCGCGCCGCCGAGATCGACCGCAGCGAAGAATATCCATGGGACAATGTCGAGCGGCTCAAAGCCGCGAAGTTCTTCGGCATGACCATCCCGCGCGCCTACGGCGGCCTTGGCCTCGGTTGCCTCGATGCGATCCTTGCGATCGAAGCGATTTCGCAGGCCTGCGGCATCACCGGCCGCATCGTCGTCGAGGCGAATATGGGCGCGATCGGTGCGATCATGACCTACGGCACGGAGGCGCAGAAGCAGCGCGCCGCCGCCTTGGTGCTCGCGGGCGACAAGCCCGCGATCTGCATCACCGAGCCCGAGGCCGGCAGCGCCGCTACCGACATGACGACGCGTGCCGACCGCCGCCCGGACGGCTTCGTCATCAACGGCAAGAAACATTGGATCACGGGTGGCGGTATTTCGCGGCTTCATCTGATCTTCGCCCGTGTCTTCGACGAAAGCGGACGCGAAGAAGGCATCGGCGGCTTTCTTGCCTATCGCGACGAAACCAAGGGCTTGTCGATCGGCAAGCGCGAGCCTGCGATGGGACTGCACGGCCTGCCCGAGACCGAGATCATCTTCAATGATATGTGGGTGCCGAAGGATGCGCTGCTC
>DATGLO010000392.1:0-10221 GCA_035294105.1 Allostellaceae bacterium | reverse complement strand
CGCCAACGCGTCCTACATCACCAACTCGGGCTACGCGCAGCTGCAATCGAGTTTAAGCCAAGTTCTCCAGGGCCTCTCGAATACTGCAAGTACGCGGTACGACAGCAACAGTCAGTTCGGCGGCAAGGCGACCTATCGCGTTGCCCCGGCCTATGCGATCGCCCAGACCGGAACGGTGTTTCGGGCCAGTGTCGGTACCAGTTTCAACCCGCCGACGCTCGACGAGCTTTACGATAGTTATGGCGGAAGCTTTCTCGCCAATCCAAACCTGGTCCCTGAAACCAGTCTCGGTTGGGACGCCGGCGCTGAGCAAGCCTTGCTCGACAAGCGCGTCGATATCGGCGCGACCTATTTCCACAATGACATCAAAAATCTGATTACGACCAACAGCACCGGCACGAGCCTCATCAATGTCGGCAAGGCAACCACCTATGGCGTCGAAAGCTTCGTCTCGTATAAGCCATGGGATCCGCTGACCTTGCGGGTCGATTACACCTATACGATGGCGATGAACGATACCGCGTCGATGGAGTTGCCGCGGCGGCCGAAAAATAAAGCGAGCTTCAACGCGGCCTGGCACGTGACGGATCGTGCAACGGTGACGGGCACGGTGCTTTATGTCGGTGCCTGGCGAGATAACGACCGTGCTTTCACACCGAATTTCGTCGGTAGCCCCTACACGATTATCAATATCGCGGGCTCTTACGATCTCGGTCATGGCGTGACAGCTTTCGCGCGGATCGATAATCTAACCAACCGGATTTATCAGAATCCGATCGGCTACCAGCATCAAGGGCTCGGCGTGTTCGGCGGGGTCAGTGTAGCGCTCGACACCGCGAACTGGTTGGGAAAAGACTAAGCAAGGAAAGGCATCCTGTATGAACACCGCGGTCGCGCCAAGACGTATCGTCGAGGTAGACGGCGCGACCGTGGAAGTGTTCTCGTTGCCGACGGACGAGGCGAGTCTTTTCGAATTAATGCGCGATGTCTTCGAAAACCATTGGCACGAGATCGTCTTCGGGCCGCTGATCCAGGGAGCCGCCTGGGAGTTGCGCGCCCCTGGGGCGCCCGAAAAGATTACGATGTTCGACGGCTATCTGACCGTCGCCTTCGGCGTGCCGCATTTCCACATCTGCATCGGCGAGCACAAAGGGCCGCATAACAACCCTGTCTCGCCGGTGCTCGCGCAGCATCGCCGCACCGCGCGCGCCGAGCTTTATCGCCGCCTGTCGAGCCACGACGCGAAGCCGGTCTCGTGGGGCTTGCGTCTCTTCAACGGCCAGGACGAGCAGCAGATCACCGTGCTGCTGCCCAACCCGTTCCTCGAGCCCGATACCGATAAAGTTCTCCGCCAGCCCGATTGGTCGCGACTCGCGCTTTGGGACAAGCTGCGCGCGCGCTGGCTGGGCCTCGACGAGCCGGACCCGTTCGACCGTGCAGGCACCGGCTTCCGTCACCACTGATATCCGACTAATATCCGCCTGACCAAAGGAGCGACTATGCAGCGGACCACGAATGCGAGCGATGCGGGATGGCGCCATGCGCTGTGGCTGACCGTGCTCGTCGCGGCAAGTGTCGCCTTCACTTTCGGCTTCGCCTGCGCGGTGCCATTCGCGGCCTTCGGCGCGGCGACGGCGCTGACCCTCAACACGCGCGACGCGCTGTTGCTGACCGTCGCGATATGGCTCGCCAATCAACTCGTCGGCTTTGGCTTCCTCGCCTATCCCGCGGATGCGAGCGCGGTGAGCTGGAGCGCGGTGCTGGGCGTGGTGGCGCTGCTCTCGACGTTGGCGGCGCGCGCCGTCAGCACGAGGATGCGCAGCGCGCGTTGGATCGCCGTCGTGGTCGCGAGCTTCGTGGCGGCGTTTGTCGTCTATGAGGGCAGTCTCTATCTCGTCGCGGCGGCATGGCTCGGCGGCAGCGAGGATTTCGCGCCGTCGATCGTTGTCGAGATCCTCGAGCTCAATGCGGCGGCGTGCATCGGCCTGCTGGTGCTCAACCGGCTCGGCGAGACGATGGGGCTTTCGGCATCGCCATCGCTTCGCGGCGCGGCACGCCTAGCGCCTTGACACGAACGGTATCGCGGCGACGCGCTCGTTCGTGCTCGCGATGTTCCCGCCCGAGCGCATCGTCTGTCTGACCGAAGAGACGGTTGAAACGCTTTATCTCCTCGGCGAGGAGCGGCGCGTCGTCGGCATTTCCGGCTATTGCGTGCGTCCGCCGCGGGCGCGGCAGGAGAAGCCGCGCGTTTCCGCTTTCACTTCGGCCGATATTCCCAAGATCTTGGCGCTCGAACCCGACCTCGTACTGACCTTCTCCGATCTTCAGGCCGAGATCGTCGCGGCGCTTGTGCGGGAGGGCGTCCCCGTCCACGCCTTCAATCAGCGCAGCGTCGCCGAAATTCTCGACATGATTCGCACCCTCGGCGCGATCGTCGGCGCGGCGACGCGCGCCGCGCAGCTCGCCGAATCGCTCGCGGCCGGGCTCGCCGCGGCCCGCAGCCATGCGCAACGCTTCCCGTCGCGGCCGCGGGTCTATTTCGAGGAATGGGACGAGCCGATGATCGCCGGCATCCGTTGGGTCTCGGAGCTCATCGAGATCGCCGGCGGCAGCGATATCTTCGCCGACCGTGCCATGGCGAAGTCGGCCAAGGAGCGGATCGTCACCGTGGACGACGTGATCGTCGGTGCGCCCGATCTCATCATCGGCTCGTGGTGCGGCAAGAAGTTTCGGCCGGAGAGAGTGGCCGACCGTCCCGGCTTCGACCGGCTCAATGCTGTCCGGGCCGGTGCACTCTATGAAATCAAATCGCCCTTGATCCTGCAGCCCGGTCCCGCAGCGTTGACCGATGGCTTAGCGGCGCTACAGCGCTTGATCGAGGCAAGAGCAGGGGCCGCCTCCGCAACGCTGCCTACCGCGTAGCCGGCTCAGCCGGCACGTTTCACATGGACATGCGGATGGCGGTGACTCGGCTCGCCGCCATGCGCGTGTTTCTGCGCTTCGATCGCCACCGGCACCATGACCAAGCGGCCGTAGCGCACGCCGCGCTCCGAGGTGACGTGATCGGCGAGGTGCTGGACGTCGTCGGTCTTGCCGCGCAGCACACTTACCTCCATGCAGCTGTCATGGTCGAGATGCACATGCATCGACGACAGCGACAAGTCATGGTGGTCGTGGAAGGCGCGCGTCAGCCGCTTCGACAGCTCGCGCGCCTCGTGGTCGTAGACATAGACCAAAGCCGCGACGCAATCCTGCGCCTTGGCCGCGCGCTCGTTCGCCTGGCGGATGCCGGCGCGGGCGAGATCGCGGATCGCCTCCGAGCGATTCTGATAGCCGCGCGCTTTCATCAAGCGGTCGATCTCGTCCATCAGCTCGTTGTCGAGGGCGATGGTGACGCGCTGCATTAGGTATCCCTCCAAGGTCCGATGGTATGATCTTTTATCATAGACTTCATACTACTTGCGCTTCTAGCTTTGGTGAAACAGTTGTCTGGGGGCAGAAGCCGTGGAAATGGGGGGTGTATCGCGCGTCGCGCTGCTTGTCGCGGCGGGCGTGTTGGGGCTAGCGCGGATCGCCAGCGCGCAGGTTCTCGGAGAAGTCACGGTGACAGGTTCGCCGCTCGGCAATTCCGATACGGCGACACAAGGCTCGGTCAACGCGCAACAGCTCGAGGAATTCCCGACCTATCGGCCGGGCGAATATCTCGAAACCGTGCCCGGCCTCATCGTCACCCAGCACAGCGGCGAGGGCAAAGCTAACCAGTATTTCATGCGCGGCTTCAACCTCGATCACGGCACCGATATCGACATCATGCTCGACGGCATGCCGGTCAACCTGCGCACCCACGCGCACGGCCAAGGGTATGCCGATCTCAATTTCATGATCCCCGAGCTGATCCGCGGCATCGATTACAGCAAGGGACCTTATTTTGCCGACAAGGGGGATTTCGATACGGCCGGGTCGGTGAGCATCAACTATGTGGACACCTTGCCGCACGATCTTGCTTCGGTGAGTGCCGGCACGCTCGGCGATTACCGCGGCTTCGCCGCCATGTCGCGGCCGTTTCAGACCGGCAATTTCCTCATGGCGACCGAATACGACCACGTCGATGGGCCTTGGGTAATCCCCGATAATTACAACAAGGGCAATCTCGTCCTGCGTTACAGCCAGGGCCAGCCGGAAAACGGGTTCTCGGTGACCGGCATGTTCTCGGACGATGCCTGGCACGCAACCAACCAGATCACCGAAGCCGGGCTGCAAGAAGGCGTGCTCAGCCTCTACGGCCCGCTCGATCCGACCGACGGCGGCAGCTCCGAGCGCTACAGCCTCTCGGGCAAATGGGCCCAGACCGACGATGCGGGCCAATGGAAGGCAGATATCTACGCCATCGGCTATCAGCTGCAGCTCTTCAACAATTTCGACGGCTTCCTCAGCTTTCCGGCACCGGTCCCCGCCCTCGGCAACCAGTTCGGCGATCAGTTCGAGCAGCAGGAGCGGCGCAAGCTGTTCGGCGGCGACGTCAGCTACACCAAATTCGGCAAGATCTTCGACCGCGAATCCGACAACACCGTCGGCTTCCAGACGCGCACCGATCTCAACAATATGGGTCTATATCAGACCACCGACCGCACCCCGACTTTCGCGGTGCGCACCGACAAGATCCTCGAGACCAGCGGCGGCCTGTTTTACGAGAATCGCACGCAATGGCTCGACTGGTTCCGCAGCATCGCCGGTGCGCGCGAAGACATCTTCTACGGCTCTGATTCGAGCCTACCGTTCACGATGAACTCCGGCACGACCGCGAAAGGCATGTTCAGCCCCAAGGGCAATGTAATTTTCGGTCCGTGGCAGAAGACCGAGCTCTATCTCAGTGTCGGCCAGGGTTTCCACAGCAACGATCTGCGCGGCGCGCTCACCGCGGTCGACAACTTCACGACCGAGACGACCGGCACGTTTACGCCGCAAGGCAAGACTCCACTGCTCACCAAGGCCACAGGCTATGAAATCGGCGTGCGCACCGAGATCGTGCCGCAGGTCACCGCGTCGGCGGCGCTGTTCGTCCTCGATCTTGCCAGCGAAGCCACCTTTGACGGCGATTCAGCCGGCACGTCGGTTGGCCGGCCGAGTGATCGCACCGGCGTCGAATTGTCGGCCTCTTATGCGCCCCTCGATTGGCTCTCCTTCAACGGCGATTTCGCTTTCACGCGCGCGCGTTTCACCAACCCCGACGACGGCTCGGCCGATGTTTGGCCCGGCCATCCCGGCAGTTACATTCCTGAAGCGGCGAAGATGATCGCCTCGGCCGAAGCGGCGATCCAGAATCTCGGGCCCTGGGACGGCGGCTTGCGCATGCGTTATTTCGGCCCGCGGCCTCTCACCGAGGACGGCAGCATTCGCTCCGGCCCGACGCTGCTCTTCGATGCGCGCGCCGGCTATCGCTTCGACCCGGTCTGGCACTTGCAGCTCGATATCTTCAACCTGTTCAACTCGCACGCGCATCAGATCGATTATTTCTATGCGGCGCAGGTCGCGGGCCAGGCGGCGCCGGTCTATAGCATCGCCTTCAAGCCGGTCGAGCCGCTGTCGGCGCGGTTGACGTTGGCCGCGAGCTTTTGATGAGATTATTAGAGCCAATGCGGCGCAAGATCATCGCGCTTTACGGGTTCCTCGCCCTCGGCAACGTGGTTGCGTGGGGCTGGGCCTTCTGGTCGTTCGAGGGCGATGCCGTGCTGCTCGGCACGGCCTTCCTCGCTTTCAGCTTCGGCCTGCGCCATGCCGTCGATGCCGATCACATCGCGGCGATCGACAACGTCACGCGCAAGCTGATGCAGGAAGGATAGCGCCCGGTCGGCGTCGGGCTGTATTTCTCGCTTGGCCACGCTTCCGTGGTCGCGCTGGCCTCGGCCGGCGTGGCGCTGGCCGCAACCGAATTGCAGACGCGCTTTGCCGCTTTCCGCGAGGTCAGCGCGTCAAGACCGGCGGCAAGCTGGTCGAGGAAGATTTCGAGACGCTGCTCGACCGGCGCGGCTTCATGGTGCGGCTCTTCCGGCCGCTCTTCCGCGTGATCCGCAAGAGCTGGCACATGTTCCCGTTGGGCTTTCTCTTCGGCCTCGGCTTCGAGACTGCGACCGAGATCGCGCTCCTCGGCATCGCCGCCCAAGCGGCGAAGGGTCAATCCTTCGCGGCGACCATGGCCTTTCCGGCGCTCTTTGCCGCGGGCATGACGCTGATCGATACGACCGACAGTGTGCTGATGCTCGGCGCTTACGGCTGGGCCTTCGTCAAGCCGATGCGCAAGCTCTATTACAACCTGGTGATCACCTTCGTCTCCGTCGGCGTCGCGGTACTGATCGGCGGCATCGAGGCGCTCGGCCTCATCGCCGACCGTTTCGGCCTCACCGGCGCGTTCTGGGACATGGTCATCGCGCTCAACGACAATTTCGGCAGCCTCGGCTACCTCATCATCGGCGTCTTCGTCGCGAGTTGGGCGATCTCGATCGCGGTCTATCGCTGGAAGGGCTACGACGCGCTCGATCTCTAACTAGCGCCACGCGCGGCGCAGCCGCTCGCGCTCGAGGGCCAGCCAGTACAGCGCGAGGACGGTGATGCCGTTCTTGACCTTGTCGGCGCGTGCGAGGCCGATCGCCTCGGCATAGCTCAGCACCACGACCTTGATGTCCTCGTGCTCGTCGGCAAGGCCGTGAATGCCGCCCGCCTTGCTGCTGTCGACGCGCGCGCAATAGAGATCGCAGATCTCGGTGCAGGCGCCCGGGCTCGGCATGAAGCGATGCATGAATTCGGGCTCGCCGATGATCGTGAGGCCGGCTTCTTCCAAGGTCTCGCGCTTGCAGAGCTCGGTCTCGCTTTCGCCTTCGTGATCGACGATGCCGGCCACGATTTCGAGCTCCCAGCCGGGCAGGCGGGCAAGATGCGCCGGCAGGCGGAACTGCTCGACCAGCACGACTTCGTCGCGTTGGGGATCGTAGAGCAGCACGCCGACCGTGCGGCCGCGCTCGAAGACCTCGCGCTCGATCTCGGCGCTCCAGCCGCCGCCATAAAGCTTGTGCTTCAGGCGGTAGCGCTCGAGGCGCGTAAAGCCGCGATGGAGAACGTCGTGTTGCGTGATCTTGACGTCGTCGCTCACGCGCTCACTTTACGGGCGAGCGGCGCAAGCGACAACCGCGCTCGGCGATTTAGCTGGCCGCGTTCCAGTAGAAATCGAGGCTCGCCGCGCCGCTCGCGCCCATGTTCACGTCGCGGGTCTGCGCTTGTCCCTGGTTCGACACGGTCACCCGGTAGCGGCCCGGGGGCACATGCGCGTAGAAGATCGGCCCATCGGAGACGGTGTCGAGCAGCGTGCGGCCTCGCGCATCGGCGAGCGTCACGCCGATATTGGCGAGAAAGTCGCCGTTCCGCGCGGCGAAGAGCAGCCGCAAATTGTATTGGCTCTCGACCTGCTTCAGCGCATCGCGATCTTCATCGCCGGCGCCGCCGCTGACGAAGGTGATATTGCCCTGCTGCTGCGCTTGCAGCGCCGGCGGCGGCGCGGATTGGGTCTGCGCGGGATAGGGCGGCCGCATCCCCGGCGTCACGGTCTGCTGCGGCGCGGGCGGCGGCGGGGGGACCATCTCGCTGCTCGCCGGCGGCGCGGCGGGCGGCGGCATCATTTCGGTTCCGGGCGGCGGGGTTTGCGGCATCGCCTCGGGCGGCGCCATGTCGGGCGGCGGCGGCGGTGCGGCATAGCCGGGTGGCGGCGCGGACGGCGGCGGATAGCTTGGCGCAATTCCTTGCGCATGGGCTACCAGTGCAATGAGCGTGAGCGATAATGCGACGGTCAAAAAGAGCTTCATTTGCGTCTCCGCAGTCTCGCCCTCAAAGGCTGGGCTCGCATAGGCGCGTTTTCGGGGCGCGACTGCGGCGAGATTGCGGCTTTCAGGCTGGCATTCGGCCCCGTATGATATTTGCATGAATGAAACCGTTCTAACCGATCGGTGCGTCGATCTCGCTCTCGTCGAGCGGACGCCGCTTGAGACCGAGCCTTTTCCGCATCTGATCGTGCCGGGCTTCGTGCCTGCCGCGGCGCGCGCCGCTCTTTCCGCGGATTATCCGAAAATCGATCGCCCCGGCAGCTTCCCGATCGCCGATCTCGATTTCGGGCCGGCGTTCCGCGGGTTTCTCGACGCACTCGAAGGGCCGGCGATGCGTGCCGTCTTTGCCGCGAAGTTCGGCATGGATCTCGCCGGCCGCCCGACCATGGTCACGGTGCGCGGCCAGGCACAACCGAAGGACGGCAGCATCCATACCGACACCGCCTCGAAGCTCATCACCGTGCTGGTTTATATGAACGAAGCGTGGGAAGCGCCGGGCGGCAGGCTGCGTCTCTTACGCTCGCCCGACAATCTCGACGACGTGGTCACCGAAGTGCCGCCGGCGGCGGGCACCTTGCTAGCCTTCAAGGTGACAAGGAATTCCTGGCACGGGCACGCGCCGGCGAGCGGGCCGCGGCGTGTCGTGCAGCTCAACTGGGTCGAGAGCGAAGGGGTGGTGCGGCGCGAGCGGCTACGTCACGGCCTCTCGGCGCGCGTCAAGAAGCTGCTGCCGTTTTAGCCGGCTGCGCTGCGCGCAACAGGGGCGCGACCTCGCGCGCGAACAACTCGAGGCTGGCGCGCGACAATTCCGCGGCGCGCGGTCCGATATCGAAACGCAGGATCAGCCCGCCCAATCCGCTCGGCCCGAACGCCGCGAGCTGCTCGGCCACGGTTTTGGGGGCGCCGAAAATATAGCCGGGCGGGGGGCCGCCATGGGCGATGCCCGCGCGCATGATGCCGGCGAGTGTCGATTTGAGGCCGAGCCTTTCGCGGTACTCGATATAACCGCGCACAGCGCCCATGCCGCGCTCTTGCGCTTCGCGATCGGTGTCCGCGACGACGACATGCTGCCACGCCCAAGAGCGCGCGAAAGCGTCGGCGATGTGCGCGGCGCCGAAGCCGCTTTCCTGCATCGTGCGGCGGATCTGCTCGGCGCGGGCGAGAACGGCCTTCATCGGCCCGGCGAGCAGAAACGGCCGGCCGGTTTTGCCTTGCTTGACGGCGGACGCTTCGCTGCCGAGCGCGCGCAGCAGCAACGGATGCGGCTGCGTCAGCGGCCGCGGCCGCAGCGCCGGAATCTCGAAATCCCAGAACCGGCCGCGATGCGCGACACGCTCATTCGTCCAACATTTCAGCAGAATTTCTTCGAGCTCGTCGAAGCGCGCCGACGCGTCGGCCGGGTCGATCTCGAACGCCTCGTATTCGTAATCGTTATACATGCTGCCCTTGCCGAGCCCGGCGATGAAGCGCCCGTTGCTGAGATGATCGAGCAAATTGAGCTGCTCGGCGAGGCGCAAGGGATGGTGCAGCGATGCTTGCACCACGGCGAAGCCGAGCTTGACGCGGCGGGTCTCGCGCGCGAGCGCGGCGGCGAAAACGACGGGGTCGACGTAAGCGCACATGCCGTCGAAATGGTGTTCGGCGAGCCACACCGCATCCATGCCGAGCTCTTCGGATCGGGTTGCTTCGGCGAGCGCCTCGGCGATGACGCGACCGTCGTCGCGCGGATCGGCGACCGACGGAAAGACGAAAGTACCGAACTTCATGACCTTGTCCCCTTCGGAAGCGACATCGTAGCCGCCTCGCGGGCGGAAGCTAAATCCGCGCTTAAAGCCCGCTAAGGCGGATAGCGGCGTAAAGCGTCGCGGCGCCGAGAATCGTCATCACCGTCGTCCAGCTGGTCGGGTGGTCGTGATAACTCTCGGGCAAGAGGTCGCTGGCCGAGATATAGAGGAAGAATCCGGCGATCAGCGCGAGGCCGAAGCCGAGGATCGCAGGCTTGAGGCTGATGAGCAAGGTCGAGGCCGCGCCGAGCACCGGCGCCGCGGCATCGACGAGCAGCCAGCCGAGGGCGTTGCGGCGGCCGCCTTGGCTGCCGAGCACGATGCCGACCGTGTTCACGCCATCGGAAAAATCATGCACCAGCACCGCGGCCGAGACCACGGCGCCCACGGAGGGCGACACGTGGAAAGCGAGACCGATCGCAAAACCGTCGAAGAAGCTGTGCACCGCGAGGCTGGCGGCGCCGAGCATGCCGCGTTGCCAGCCCGGCCGCGCCGGTGCGTCCTTGTGCTTGCGCGGCGCGATGGTGCGATCGAGGATCATATAGAGAATGAAGCCGAGCGCGACCACG
>DATGLO010000391.1:0-3298 GCA_035294105.1 Allostellaceae bacterium | reverse complement strand
CCTTGTTTTGCGATTGGAGCGTGCGCGACCGCGAGCCGCTCGGCCCGATGAATTTCGCGCCGGGCAAGAATTTCGACACGTCCTTCTCGCTCGGCCCGTGCATCGTCGTCGACGAGGTCGATTGCACGAATATCGACATCGAGACCTATGTGAATGGCGAGCGCCGCCAGGCGCACAACACCAAGGACATGACTTTCTCTTTCGCGCAGTATCTCGAATATTTGTCGCGCGACTTGACTTTGAAGCCCGGCGATATGATCGCCAGCGGCACCGGCGAAGGCACGGCGGCCGATTCGAGCCCGACCAATGCCGACGGCACGCAGCCGCCGGACCGCTTTTTGAAGGTCGGCGACAAGGTCGAGATCAAATCGCCGCAGGTCGGCAGCCTCAAAGCGACCATCGTCGCGAAGGCGAAGTAATAAATAGAGTTCGTCATTGCGAGCGAAGCGAAGCAATCCAGTGCAACAGGTGAGGCTCTGGATTGCTTCGTCGTTGCACTCCTCGCAATGACGAAGCCTAAAACAGCTACCTCAAAAAATAACTCGGCACCGCGAGGGCAATGGCCGGGAAGGCGATGATCAGGCCAAGGCGCAGGAAGTCGCCCATCCAGAAGGGGATCACGCCCCAATAAATCTGCTTGAGCGGCACTTCTGGCAGCAGCGACTTCAGCACGAAGATGTTGAGGCCCAAGGGTGGGTGGAGCACGCTCATCTCGACCACGACCACCAGCACGACGCCCCACCAGATGAGGTCGTAGCCGAGCGCGCCCACGATCGGGACGAAGATCGGCACGGTGAGGAAAATCAGCGCGAAGCCCTCGATGAACATGCCGAGCACGACGTAGAACGCCATGATGATGACGATGACCTCGAGCGGCGTCGCGTGCAGCTTCTGGATGAAATCGAGCACGCTTTCCGACATACCCGAGATGTTGACGAACTGGTTGAGCACCAGCGCGCCGAAGATCACCGTGAACACCATGGCGGTCGTCGTCGCGGCATCGACCATCGATTCATAGAAGATCGTCCAGGTCATCTTGCGCCGGAGCAAAGCGAGGCCGAGCGAGCCGACCGCGCCGATGCCGCCGGCCTCGGTTGCGGTGAACACGCCGAAGGTGATGCCGCCCATGATCAAAAGGAACAGCGCGACCACGCCCCACACTTTATAGAGCCCGCGCCAACGCTCGCTCCAACTTGCGCGCTCGGCGCGCGGGCCCGCTTGCGGCCACAGCAACGTCACGACCCAGATCACGAAGAAGTACACCAAGATCGAGGCGGCCACGGGGCCGAGCGCGGCGAGAAACAGCTTGGCGATGTCTTGCTCGGTCAGCAGGCCGTAAACGATCAGCGCGCCCGACGGCGGCACCAGCATGCCGAGTGCGCCGCCCGCCGCGACGGTGCCGGTGCTGAACCAGTCGCTGTAGCGATAGCGGCGCATCGAGGGCACGGCGACGCGCGCCATTGTCGCCGCGGTGGCGATCGAGGAATGGCACACGGAGGCGAAGCCGGCGCAAGCGGCGATGGTCGCCAGCGCCAATCCGCCGCGGCGATGGCCGAGCCAGCGATGCGCGGCCTCATAGAGATCGTCGGAAAGATTGGCGTGATTGACGAAGCTGCCCGTTAGGATGAAGAGCGGCAGGACCGAAAACTGGAAATCGAGCGTCAACCCTAAAATCTGCTGTCCCGCCATCGCGGCGGCGGCGGAGAGGCCCGCGGGATGGATGAGCGCGAAGCCGAAGAAACCGACCGTGAAGAGCACGACGCCGAGCGGCACGCCGAGAAAGAACCCGGCGAGCATCACGACGAAGCCGGCGAGGGCGGTCAGCATCTAATCGGGCCCGACGCCGGTCTCGCTGTAGGGCTCGGCGAGCTCGCGCCCGCGCAGCAGCGCCACCAGGAGCGCGAACGCCACCAGCGCCGCGACCGCCATCAGCGCCGCGAAAGCGTAGGTGAATGGCGCCTCGGGTATGTCGAGATAGGTGCTGAGCGTGCCTTCCTCTTTCAGCTCAATCGCTTGCAACAGGATGAGATAGGCCATGAAGGCAAAGCCGAGACCGGTCATCGCCAGCACGAAGACACGCTGCGCGAAAGCCGCGCGGCCTTTGAGGAGCGCGGCAAAAGAGCGGACGGCGATATGGCGCTGATGATACGTCACCAGCGGTATGCCGGCGAAGATGATGAAGCCGAGGAGGAATGCCTGGATCTCTTCGCCGCCGGCGATCGGCGCATCGAGGAAATAGCGCGCTACGACATTGACGAAGGTCAGCGCCATCATGGCGAAGAGGCAAGCCGCGGCGATCGGGCCCAAGAGCCGCAGCGCCCATCCTCGAAGGGGGACGGGGGAACGGGGCTGCCGCGCGCCGGCGAAGGTCTCGTGCGGGCTCATTTGCCCATCTGCGCCGCGACCTCTTGCGCCTGCTGCGCGAAATAATCGTAAGCGGCCTGCGCGTCGATGCCGCGCGCTTTCGCATCGGCGAACCAACTGGCTTTCATGAAGTCGACGCGCGGTTTGAGCTGCGCCATGAATTCCGGGCTCGCGACATTCGTCTGAATGTCATTCTGCTTGATCAGCGGATCGGCGAGATTGTCCTGATCGACAAAGCCTTGTCCCGCCATGCGCGAGAGGACCTCATACGAAACCTTGTCGATCGCCGCCTTGTCGTCGGCCGAGAGGCTGTCGTATTTGCGCTTGTTCATGAAGAAGGTCTCGACGTTGTAACCGAGCTGACCCGGAAAAAAGGTGATGTATTTGGTGTAGCGCGCGAGCTGGAACGAGATCAGCGAGCCTTTGCCGGTGACCGCGCCATCGACGATGCCGCCCGACATATAGTCGAACATGCTGTTCGCGGCCGCGCCCGTGACCGGCGTCGCGCCGAAATCGGACAGGGCCTCTTTCATGTTCGGCGTGGCGACCCAGACTTTGAGGCCTTGGAAATCCTCCATCTTGGTGACCGGCCGTTTCACCGTCTGCAGCGTGTTGCCGCCGTTGACCCAAAGGCCCAAGAGCTTCACGTCCTTGTACTCATTCGCCTTCGCGAAATATTTGACCTGGGTGCGCCAGATCGCGACCGAGGCGGCGACCCCGTTCGGCGCGAGGAAGGGCAGCTCGGCGAGGAAAGGCAGCTTCACCCGCTCGCGGATATAGTCGTTCGGCGTGAGCGCGACATCGGCGACGCCGCTCGTCACCATTTCCCATTGCCGCGGCAGCGGCGCCAGCGAAGCGGCGGGGATGTTGATCTTGATGCGGCCGTTCGATTCGCGCTCGACTGCGTCGGCCCAGGGTTTGTAGACGCCGACGA
>DATGLO010000390.1:0-3151 GCA_035294105.1 Allostellaceae bacterium | reverse complement strand
GTCGTTTGCGTCGACATGCCCGGCCGCGGCAAGAGCGAATGGCTGAGCAACGCGGCCGATTACGGCGTTCCGACCTATCTCGCCGATCTCACCGCGTTGATCGCGCGGCTCGATGTTGCCCGCGTCGATTGGCTCGGCACGTCGATGGGCGGGAATCTTGGTATGCTGTTCGCCGCCCTGCCGAACGCGCCGATCGGCAAGCTCATCATGAATGATGTCGGCCCGCTGATCCCGAAAACGGGACTCGAGCGCATCGCCGCCTATGTCGGCCTCGATCCGAGCTTTCCCGACCTCAAGGCATTCGAGCAAGCCTTGCGCTGGGTTCACGCGCCGTTCGGTCCCTTAAGCGACGAGCAGTGGCGACACATGGCGGCGTATTCGTCGCGGACGAAGCCGGACGGCAGCATCGGCTCCAATTACGACCCGAAGATCGCCGAAGCCTTCAGGCAAGGTCCGATCAACGACGTCGATCTCTGGGCAAGCTGGGACGCAATCCGTTGCCCGGTGCTGGTGCTGCGCGGCGCAAATTCCGACATTCTCCCGAAAGACGTGGCAATCGCGATGACGCAGCGCGGCCCGCGTGCCAAGCTGATCGAATTCGCCGGGATCGGCCATGCGCCGGCGCTGATGGCCGAGGATCAGATCGCCGCGATCCGCGATTTTCTCATTGGCTGACACGACAGGCTATCTCGCGCCAGATGGTCTCATAGCCGAGCTGATTCACGAGCTCGGCGATACCGTTGTCGAAACGCATGAGCGTTTGGTGCTTGCCGAAGGTCCGCCGCGCGACATCGCCTGGGTCGCGAATGTCTGGTGCAATCCGCAGAGATTGACCATCGCCTCGATCGGCGATGCCGCGAAAAAGCTCCGCGCGATGCAGCGCAACTGGGCCCTTTACTCGTTCGTGCAGCATCGCCGCGCAGCGCTCATCGCCGAGAAGCTGCCGAAGGTCTCGGCCAAGCCCCTCGCCTTCGGCGATGCGGCGCCCACCGCGCCGCTCGGCTCCTGGACCCTGCTCGATGCCGAGACCATGCTGGCCTCGCCATCATGCTCCAGCCCGTTTCCGAACGGCGAAGCGGCTTTCATCGAAGACAAGGCGCCGCCGAGCCGCACCTATCTGAAGCTCTGGGAAGCCTTCACCTTGCTCGGCATCCGACCGAAGCCGGGCGAAACTTGCCTCGATCTCGGCGCCAGCCCGGGCGGCTGGAGCTATGTCCTCGCCACGCTCGGCGCCCGCGTCATCGCCGTCGACAAGGCGCCGCTCGATCCGAAAGTACTCACCTTACGCGGCGTCGCGCAGCGGCAGGAAAGCGCCTTTGCGCTCGCGCCGGTCGACATCGGCCCGGTCGATTGGCTGTTCTCCGACGTCGTCTGCTATCCGAAGCGCTTGTTGGCGCTGGTCGAGAAATTCATCGCCGCCGGCACGGTGAAGAATTTCCTCTGCACCATCAAATTCCAGGGCGAAACCGATTTCGAAACCCAGGCCCGCTTCGCCGCGATCCCCGGCTCAAAGCTGATGCATCTCCACGTCAACAAGCACGAGCTGACGTGGGTACGGCTCAGCCCTTCTTGAGCACCGTCGCCGCTTCGACCGCGGCATAGGTGAGGACGCCGTCGGCGCCGGCGCGCTTGATCGACAAGAGCGCCTCCATCATCACCCCTTCATCGAGCCAGCCGCGCTCGATCGCGCCTTTGAGCATCGCGTATTCGCCGCTGACCTGATAGGCGAAGGTCGGCATGCCGAAGCGATCCTTCACCCGGCGCACGATGTCGAGATAAGGCAGCGCCGGCTTCACCATCACCATGTCGGCGCCTTCGGCGATGTCGAGCGCCACCTCGCGCAACGCCTCGTCGCTGTTCGCCGGATCCATCTGGTAGCTGCGCTTATCGGCCTTGCCGAGATTGGATTTGGAGCCGATCGCATCGCGGAACGGCCCGTAAAAGCCGGAGGCGTATTTCGCAGCATAGGCCATGATGCGCACGCTCTCGAAGCCCTTGCCGTCGAGCGCGTCGCGGATCGCACCGATGCGTCCGTCCATCATGTCGGACGGCGCGATCAGGTCGCAGCCCGCCTCGACCTGGACCAGCGCTTGGCGGCAGAGCTTTTCGACGGTCTCGTCATTCGCCACATAGCCGTCGCGCAGCACGCCGTCATGGCCATGGGTCGTGAAAGGATCGAGCGCGACGTCGCACATCACGCCGATCGCGGGCACGGCCTTTTTGACGGCGCGGATCGCGCGGCAGACGATGTTCTCGGGGTTGAGCGCTTCGTCGCCTTCCGGCGTCTTCTTCTCGGCCGGGGTCGCGGGGAAGAGCGCGATTACCGGAATGCCGAGCGCCTGCGCCTCGCCGGCAGCATCGACGAGGGCGGGAATCGAGAGCCGGTCGACTCCCGGCATCGATGGGATCGCCACCTTCGCCGCCGCGCCGTCATGGACGAAAACCGGCCACAGGAAGTCGGCGGCGGTTAACGCATTTTCAGCGACCAGGCGGCGAGTCCAATCATCGCGCCGGTTGCGCCGCATGCGCAGCCGCGGATAGGCGCCCAAGGGCTGCACGGGCGACGGCGCCGGGGGCTGAGAAGGATTGCGTGACAAAGACTTAACCTTTGCGTTTTGGCGGCCCGAGCCGGCGCCGGATGATAGGCACGATAGGCCCGTCGCGAAAGGGAATTTTAACGGCAATACCGGAATTTAGCGGTCTCCCCGCAGCGCACAGAACGTGTTCTCCTGCCATGATGGTCATTGTCGGTATCGTTGTTGTTTTGGCGAGCGTCATCGGCGGTTATGTTGCCAATGGCGGCAACCTCGTCGTCCTGTTCCAGCCCTTCGAAGTCATGATCATCGTCGGCGCGGCCATCGGCGGCTTCATCGTCGCCAACCGCAAGCCGGTGCTATCGGGCGCGGGTAAAGCAATCCCCGCCCTGCTGAAGGGCGAGAAATTCAACAAGACCGCTTATCTCGAGTTGCTCACTTTGCTCTACGCCATCTTCAAGATGGCCAAGACCAAAGGTGCGCTCGTTCTCGAGCAGCATGTCGAGAAGCCGCATGAGAGCGCACTGTTCCAAAAGTACCCGGCCTTCCTCGGCGATGAGCATGCCGTCGTCTTCCTCTGCGATTATCTCCGCCTCTTGACCCTCGGCACCGATAAT
>DATGLO010000389.1:0-2070 GCA_035294105.1 Allostellaceae bacterium | reverse complement strand
CTCTATGTGGACGATCTCGTCGACTTCGTCGCGCGCGCGATCGAGCGGCAGAACCAGCCTTATGCGCTCTACAATGCCGGCGCCGGCCGGGCCGTCAGCGTCAAGGACCTGGTCGGCAAAATCGTCGCGGCGTCCGGTCGAGCGCTGCGCATCGAACACGATCTCGGCAAGCCGACGATCAAGACATCGCTCTGTCTCGATTGCCGCAAAGCGGAAAGCGAGCTTGGCTGGACGCCGCGGGTTTCGCTCGATGACGGGATTCGCCGCACGATAGCTTGGTGGCGAACCCATGTCGGCTCGGAAAAACCGCACTAAGCCTCGGAAATTGCGCGGATTCGCCGGTTGAACGCCAGGGGACGATGTGTTAGTGACGCGTCCGGGAATATGAGACAATTTACTCGATCGAGCGCACCGGTGCGGTGCCCCAGCAGGAGCGGCCGCGGCCGCTCGTGAGCGATTCCGGATGAATGCCGTACCCGATGCTTCGCTGCCGGCCCTCTATCGCAGCCTTTATCGCATCCGCCGCGTCGAAGAGAAGATCATCGACGTTTATCCGAGCGACGCAGTCAAGAGTCCGGTCCATCTTTCGATCGGGCAGGAGTCGGTCGCGGTCGGCGTCTGCGCGGCGCTCGCCCCAGATGACGTCGCTTTCGGCACCTACCGGGGCCACGCGCTCTATCTCGCCAAAGGCGGCGATATGAAGCGCATGATCGCCGAGCTCTACGGCAAGGTCGACGGCGCGGCGCGCGGCAAGGCCGGCTCGATGCATCTCATCGATACCAGCGTGCACATGATGGGCACCTCGGCGATCGTCGCGACCACCATCCCGCAGGCGGTCGGCTATGCTTTCGCGCTGAAGACGCGGAAGTCAAAGCAGATCGTCGTATGTTTCTTCGGCGAAGGCGCGATGGACGAGGGCGTCTGCTACGAAAGCCTCAATTTCGCGGCACTCAAGAAGCTGCCGATCTTCTTCGTCTGCGAGAACAATTACTACGCGATCTACTCGCATATCCGCGATCGTATGCCGCATCCCGATCCGTGCGAGCGTGCCGCCGTGTTCCGCATCCCGAACCAGCGCATCGAAGGCGGCGACACGCTGAAGATTCGCGAGGCGAGCCAGCGCGCCGTCGCCGGAGTCCGCGCCGGCGAAGGGCCGCACTTCATCGAATGCATGACCTATCGCTGGCGCGACCACGTGGGCCCCGACGAAGATCGCAAGTGGAAATACCGGCCGGACGAGGAGCTCGACGATTGGATCCGGCGCGACGAGCTGAAGCGACTAGGCGCCATGCTCGATTCCGCCGAGCGCAAGAAAATCGAGGCGGCGGCGGACGCGGAAATCGCCGAGGCTTTTGCTTTTGCCGAGCGCAGCGCGTTTCCAGGACCCGAAGAATTGGCGACCAATGTCTTCGCCCGCTAAGTCCAATCGCACCCTGACCTACGCGCAGGCGCTCTACGAGGGCACGCGCCAGGAGATGGAGCGCGATCCGAGCGTTTTCGTCTTCGGTCTAGGCGTCGACGACGCACGCGGCATGTACGGCACGACGCTCGACCTGCAGAAGGTTTTCGGCGCCGATCGGAACTTCGACACGCCCTTGTCCGAAGATGCGATGACCGGCGTCGCGATCGGCGCGGCGCTCGCCGGCATGCGGCCGATCCATGTGCATCAGCGCATGGACTTCCTGCTGCTGTGCATGAACCAGCTCGTCAATATTGCGGCCAAAAGCCATTACATGTTCGCCGGCGCGGTCCAGGTGCCGCTCGTCGAGCGCGCCGTGATCGGTCGCAGCTGGGGGCAGGGGGCGCAGCATAGCCAGGCCTTCCATTCCTATTTCATGCATGTGCCGGGCCTCAAGGTCGTCGCGCCGGCGACGCCGCACGACGCCAAGGGCTGCACCATTGCGGCGATCCGCGACAACAATCCGGTCGTGCTGATGGAGCACCGGATGCTTTATCAGAATGCCGGCATCGTGCCGGAAGAGCCGTTCGCGGTGGCGCCCGGCCAAGCGCGCGTTCTGACCGAAGGCAAGGACGTGACGATCGTCGCGATCAGCCACATGGTCGTCGAGG
>DATGLO010000388.1:0-4373 GCA_035294105.1 Allostellaceae bacterium | reverse complement strand
TTAAAACCCGATTTGTGGCGCGGGCCGTAATACAGAGTGTCGACCTTTGACATTGGCCGGCCGCGGCACCATCGCGCGCCACACCGCCTGATCGGCGTATTGCGGACGCTGCGCCGTGCCGAAGAGCTCGGTCCGCAATCTCGAGTAAGCACCGTCCGCGCCGACCACGAGATCGTATCGCCCCGTCGAGCCGTCGCTGAAGGTAACGTCGACGCCGCCGTCGTCTTGCTGCAGCGAGGCGGCCGTCAACCCCCATTCGCACCGGCACCCCGGCGGCATGCATCGCCTCGAACAGCACGTCGTGCAGCACCGGCCGCATGATGCCGACGCAAGAGGGATAATCCGGCCCGAGCATGCGCGGCAGATCGACGACGCTCAGCACCTTGCCGTTCTGGTCGCAATTGGTCAGCTCGGAATAGCCGAAACCCTCGGCAAGGCAGCGATCGAGCAGCCCGACGCTCTTGAGCGCACGCAATGTCGGCCCCTGCACCGAAATGCCGACGCCCAGCACGTTCCAGCGCGCATGAATCTCGATCACCTCGGCGCGGATGCCGCGCCGCGCCAGCGCGTTGGCGAGCGTCTGGCCCGCCAGACCCCCGCCCACGATCAGGACATTGCGGATCACGGTCATGCCTCGCTATTTTGCGATGCGGAAGACGCGCTCGGCATTGCCGTGCGCGAATTTTTCCTTGTCGGCAGGTGAGAGCGGCAGGTGGTGGAAATAATCCATGCCGATCTTGTTCGATTCGAACGGCCAGTCGATCGAGAACATCATATTGTCGATCCCGACCGCGGTGAGGCAGCAGAGGAACGGCGCGAGCGAGAAATTGCCGCTGCAGGTGATCAGGAGATTCTCCAGCAAGTACTCCTTGGGGCTCCGCTTCAAGCCGCGCTTCTTCGCCGAGAACTGCGCGTGATCGTTGAGGCGATGGATCCAGAACGGCAGGCCCTCGCCCCAATGGCCGAGAACGAATTTGAGCTTGGGGAAAGCATCGAACGCGCCCGAGAACACGATGCGCAGGAAATGCGTCGCCGTATCGATCGAATAGCCCCAGGCGGCGAAAGCGAGATCCTCGTAGCCCTCGAAATAGGCCTTCATCGCGGCCGGCGCGGGATTGCGCGGATGCATGTAGATCGGCACGCCCAAGGCCTCGGACGCCTCGAAGATCGGCCAGAACTTCTTGTTGTCGAGGAATTCGCCCTCGTGATGGCCGTTGATCATGCTGCCGACGAAGCCGGCCTTCACGCAGCGCTCGAGCTCTTTCACGGATGCCGGCACATCGGCCGTCGGCAACGCCGCCAGCGCCTTGAAGCGCGTCGGATGGCGCTGGCACGCGGCGGCCATACGGTCATTGGCATCCACCGCGACCGCGATGCCGGTCTTCGCGTCATAGGCCTGCGGCCCCGGCGCGACCAGCGATAGGACCTGCATGTCGACGCCGTTCTCGTCCATGAATTTGAGGCGCGATTGCTCGACATCGAGCAGCTCGGTCGGCATATCGTGGCCGAGATATTTCGAGCGCTCGACCAGCACGGCGGCGCGGCGCAAATGCGGCGGCACAGCCTCGTTCGCCATGACCGTCGACATATGTTCTTCGAGCGCGATGATCCTCACGGGCGTTCTCCTCTAAGGCGGCGCGAGATTGCCGCCTGGAAGGCGCCCCCGCAATTGATTATTTTGCCGCAAGACAACAAGAGAGAGGAAACGCCGCCATGGCCATCGCCGCCGACGCGCTGACACGCTTTGCGCAAGCCATCATCGCCGCCGGCGGGAGCGAGGCCGCCGAGGCCGAAGCGGTCGCCACACATCTCGTCGAGGCCAATCTCAAAGGTCACGACAGCCACGGCGTCGGCATGATCCCGACCTATGTGAGGAACATCGGCGCCGGCCACTTGAAGCCCAATCAGCATGCGAAATTGGTCAGCGAGAGCGGGCCGATCGCCGTGTTCGACGGCAACATGGGCTACGGCCAAGTCACCGCGCGCGAGGCGACCGACTGGGCGATCGCCAAAGCCAAGAGCGGCGGCGTCGGCATCTTCGCCTTGCGCAACACGCATCACATCGCCCGCGTCGGCGCTTACGGCGAGCGCGCCGCCGCGGCAGGGCTGGTCTCGATCCATTTCGTCAATGTGCTGCTCGCGCCCGGCCGGGTCGCGCCGTTTGGCGGCCTCGCCGGCCGCTTCGGCACCGATCCGATCTGTATCACCTTCCCGGCGCATGACGGCAAGCCCCCGGTCGTTTTGGATTTCGCCACCAGCCGCGTCGCGGCCGGGAAACTGCGCGTCGCCGCGAACAAGGGCACGGCGCTGCCGCCGGGCTATCTCATCGACGCCAAAGGCAACGAGGCGACCGATCCCAACGTCTTCTTCAAAGAGAACGGCGCGATGCTGCCTTTCGGCGAGCACAAAGGCTCGGGGCTCGCCCTCGCCTGCGAGCTGCTCGCCGGCGTGCTGACGGGTGGCGGCGCGATGCAGGAAAGCTTCCCCAATCGCGGCGTCAAGAACGGCATGTTCTCGATTGTGCTCGATCCGGTACGCTTCGGCGACACGCGTTGGATGGACCGCGAGATGGCGGCGCTGATCGGCTGGGTCAAATCCTCGCCGCCGCGGCCCGGCGTCGAGGAGGTGCTGATCGCGGGCGAGCCCGAGCGTCAATCGCGCGCGCTGCGCCTCAAGGACGGCATTCCCGTCGATCCCAACACCTGGAAAGAGCTGGTCGGCGCGGCAAAGCAGGTGGGCGTGCCCGAAAGCCAGATACCGACAAGCTAAATGGGCGCGATCCTCGTCACCGGCGCCGCGGGACAGATCGGCTCGGAACTGGTGGCGGCGCTGCGTCAGCGGCACGGCACGGCGCGGGTGATCGCGAGCGATATCCGCATTCCGCCCGCTTCGGCGAGCGGCGAGGCGGGACCCTTCGAGCCGCTCGACTGCACGCGGGCCGATCAAGTGCAGGACGTCGTCCGCCGCTATGGCATCACAACGATCTATCACCTCGCGGCGCTGCTCTCGGCGGTCGCCGAGGAAAAGCCGCAAGCGGCCTGGTCGCTCAATGTCGGCGGGCTCTACGCCGTGCTCGAAACCGCGCGGCAATACCATTGCGCCGTGTTCTTTCCCAGCTCGATCGGCGCCTTCGGCCCGACGACCCCGCGCGATCATACGCCGCAAGACACGGTGCAGCGCCCGACGACCATCTACGGCATCACCAAGGTCACCGGCGAGATGCTCGCCGACTATTACGCGCGCCGCTTCAATGTCGATGTGCGCGGCATTCGCCTGCCAGGCCTCATCTCGCATGTCGCGCCGGCGGGCGGCGGCACGACCGATTACGCCGTCGAGATTTTCTATCAGGCGATTCGCTATCGCCATTATGTCTGCTTCCTGCGCCCCGATACGACGCTCGACATGATGTACATGCCGGATGCGATCCGCGCGATCCTGGAGCTGATGTCCGCCGATCCCGCGCGCCTCACGCATCGCAACGCCTTCAACATCACGGCGATGAATTTCAGCCCGGCGCAGCTCGCCGACGCGATCCGGCGGCACATTCCGGATTTCCGCATCGACTACGAGGTCGATCCCGTGCGCCAGGCGATCGCCGATAGCTGGCCGCGCGCGATCGACGACAGCGCCGCGCGCCGCGAATGGGGTTGGGCGCCGCGCTACGATCTCGCGGCGATGACGCAGGATATGCTCGAGAAGCTGGGAGCGAAGCTGAAGCCGGCGCGTTGAGCCGGCAAATGGCCCGACAAAGGGGCCAAGGAGTGGGCCATGCCGCATGACCGGTTGCAAGAGGTGCTGCGCGCGGAATTGGCGACGCTCGACAGCGAGGGCCGGCGCAAAGGCGCCGAGACCGTCATCGCCGGCGTTCTTCCGGCAAAGAACGGCAAAGGCCCGCGCTACCTGATCGCCGGCGAAGGCGACAAGCCGTTCTTGCGCATGAACGCCAACAACTATCTCGGCCTCGCGCTGCAAGAGGCCGTGACCGCCGCCGAGGACGAGGGCGTTAGGCGCTTCGGCAGCGGGCCGGGCGCGGTGCGCTTCATCGGCGGCACCTGGGCGAGCCATGTCGCGCTCGAAGAGCGCCTTGCCCGCTTTCACGGCCGCGAAGCGGCCGTCGTTTTCAGCTCGGCCTATGCCGCGATGATGGGAACCCTGCCCGGCCTCGTCACCTCCGAAACCGCCGTGATCAGCGACGCGCTCAACCACAACTGCATCATCAACGCCATCCGTCTCGCGCGCCCGAAGCAGCGCTTCGTCTACAAGCATCTCGATCTCGCGATGCTCGATCAGCAGCTCGGCGAAGCGGCGGCGTCGTGCCGGCGCGCGATTGTCGTCACCGACGGCATCTTCAGCATGCGCGGCGATCATGCGCC
>DATGLO010000387.1:0-4594 GCA_035294105.1 Allostellaceae bacterium | reverse complement strand
TGGTCCCAGCCCCAATAAGCGGCGGGGAAAGGCTTGCTGACATGGCCGCAGCTTTTGCAGGTGCGCAGCGTCTCGTCGTTGTTGAAAGCCTCGGCCGCCGCGGATGACTGCGAGATCGTCGGCAGGCCGATGAGCTGCGGATCGGCCGGGCCGTCGAGCCGGTCGGGGAATTCGTCCGCGCCGTAATCGCGCCGGAACAGCTCCTCGCCGCATTTGTCGCAATGGAAGATCATCGCTTCTTTTTGCGGCACGCCGATCGATTGGCGTTGCGTGATCACGCCCATGTAGAACATCGAGCGATTTTCCGGCTGGCCGGGTTTCTGGCCGACGGGATGGGTCGTCGGCCCGACCGAGACGCCGCCCGGTATGCGATAAGAGCCGCTCGAGCCGAAGCAGAGATTCACTTCCTGCACGGTGTTGTAGTGAACGAAATAGCCCATCTCGCCGCGCGCGCCGGGGTCCTGCAGCGCGATGCACGGTACGATGCAGCCGGGCGCGAAATAGGGAAAGAGGGGATTGAGCGCCGTCGTCGCGGTGCGGGCGAAATCGTAGATGTTGACCCGCAACGGAATGCGATCCTCGGGCGGCGCCGGGATCGCGCCATGCGCGCCATTGCGATGCTCGATCGGGCCCTTCTTTTGCGCATGCGCGACCTCGAAAGCCTCGGCCTCTTTCACCTCGGCGGCGATTTCTGCCCAGTTGAACGGCCGCAGATCGATCTCCGGCAGAGCGCCGCGCAGCTTTATATCGCTGTTGAAGGTACGACACGCGCGCAGATAGCCTTCCTGCGGCAGCTCGTTCTCGCAATCCCAGGTGATGCGCGCGATTTCGTCCGCACCTTTATAGAAAGCCGCGGCTTCGAGACCGGGCTTTGCCGCCTTGTACCGCAGATGAATCGATTCCTCTTGCGGCACGAGGCGATGCGGCGTGCCGCCGGGTACATAAACGAAATCGCCCAACGCCAAGTCGAAATAATTGGCGGGCGAGTTGCGAAACTCGATCCGCGTCTTGCCTGACATCTGCGCGATCACGCAATCCTGCTCACAAACGAGAAAAAAGGGCTGCGCCACGCTGTTGCGGCTCAAGTGAAGCTGCGGATCGATCCCAAGCTCGAACATCGGGAATTCGTCGTAATTGCCGCGGCTCGCGGCTTCTTTATAGGTCTCGAAGCGGTTCTTGCGGCGCATGCCCGGTTCCTCCTCGCGCGATTCCCGCGATCTTTCCTGTCGCGCTATGACGCCATATTGACAAGATGTTGTCAACATGGCGTCATAGCGGTCGATGCCTCGCGACAGCAACGAAGTGCCGCGCCGCGCCGCGGCGGCCGGCGGCCATAGCGAAGCCGGCGCGGCTTTCACCGCGCTGGTGATCGAGATCTTTCGCTTGAATGGCACGATGATCGCCGTCGGCGACGAGATGACGCGCGATCTCGGCCTCACCAGCGCGCGCTGGCAGGTGCTGGGCGCGATCGGCAAGGAGCCCAAGACGGTCGCCGCGGCCGCGCGTCAGATGGGACTAACGCGGCAGAATGTGCAGCGCATCGTCGATTGGCTAGTCGAAAGCCGCATCGCGGAATTCGTTGACAATCCCAAGCATCGCCGCGCCAAGCTGGTCGCGCTGACGAAACAGGGAACGGCGCTGCGCGAGCAGCTTGGCCGACGCCAGGCGCGCTGGGCCAATGCGACCGGTGCGCATTTCAAAGCCAGCGAGCTTGCGGCGGCCGCAACGCTGCTTCAGCGCCTCAAAAAGGTGCTGGAGCGCGGTTGATCGGCGAATAAGCGAGAGGAGGACGATATGAGCGAGAGCACGAAACCGCAAGCCGAGGATCCCGCGAACCGCATGGCGAAACGGCGCTCGGCGGTGCCGCCGCCGAAGATCGCGCGCTCGCTGCGGCTGTCGTTCCAGGGCGACTGGGGCCGCGCCAATCTCCATCGCGCGCTCGGCTTTCTCGGCTACGAGTTCACTTGCCTCGCCGGGCCTTACACGCGCTATGCGATCTGGAACGGCCGCGGCGGCATGGACAATGTCCAGGCGGTTGGTCGCGGCGAGGTCGACGCCGCTTTCGTCGTGCCGGTGCCGTTCATGAAGATGGCAATGGAAGGGAAGGGGCCGTGTGCCGGCGAAAGCTTTCCCAATCTGCGCGCGCTCGGCTATGTGCCGCAGCACGATCGCATGATCGTCGCGCTGCGCCGCGATCTCGGCATTCGCTCCTGGGCCGAGTTGCGCGAGAAGAAGCCGAGGCTGCGCATCACCCTCGGGCCAAACGACGGCATCTCGTTCATCGGCATCGCCGGACATCTGCTGCTCGAGGCGCATGGCTTGCCGCGCGCGATGCTCGAGAAGAGCGGCTCGAGTTTTATCGAGCATGACGAGCCGCGCGGCTGCACCCGCGACATGCTCGACGGCGACGCCGATCTCATCGTGCAGGAAGCGGTGATGACGAGTTATTGGCAAGAGCTCGCGCAAAAGCGCGATCTCATCTTCCTGCCGATCGAGGCGCAAGCGCGCGACCGGCTCAAAGCCGAATTCGGATTACCCACGGGCACGTTGCCCAAGGATTATCTGCGCGGCATGGATCGCGAGATGGAGTTCCTCGATTTCTCGCATTTCGCGCTCGTCACGACCACCGATCTGCCCGACGACGTCGCCTATGCGCTTGCCTGGAGCCTTGTCGAGCGCTGGGACACGCTCGAGATGCAATACCGGCACATTCCGCCCGAGCGCAGCCCGGTCTCTTATCCACTCGATCCCAAGGCGGTGTGCCATGTCGGCATTCCGCTCCATGCCGGCGCAGAGCGCTATTACCGCGATGCCGGCCATCTGAGCTGAGCGGCGACGCGATGCCGCGCCGGGTTCATCTTGTCGGCAGCGTGCCGCTCGCCAATAGCGAGACTGTGTTCCGCGTAGCCGCGGAAACGCTGGGCGGTCTGATCACGCGTATGCCGGACGGCGAGACCGGCGCGCGCGGCGACTGGGTGCAATGGCTCGTCCATCTCGTGCGCGACCATCCGCAATTCGAGCTGCCGGGCGGCTCGATCGACTATACCGCCAACCGCTCGGCGCGCGCCTATTACCGCGTGAAGTCGGGCATCGATCCCGCGAGTATCGGCTTCGGGCGGCTCGGCTATGCCGATTACGCACGCGACTCCTACGCCGTGTTCGCGCGGCTGAAGAAGGCCGGCGCAATCGATCCGGCGGCACGCTTGCTCGTCGCCATGCCGACGCCGCTCGCTTTCCTGCAAGTCCTGATCGCGCCCGATCAGCGAGCGGCGCTGGACAACGCCTATTGGCGCGCTGCGCTCGACGAGGTCGCCGCGATCGTCGCGTCAGTTCCGGCGCATGAGTTGGCGATCCAGTGGGACACGGTTTTCGAACTCTTGATCCTCGAAGGCGCGCGGACAAGCGGCATCGACGATACGCGCGCCGGCTTGCTCGATCGCCTGCGCCGTCTCGGCGAGGCGGTGCCGCGCGATGTCGAACTTGGCTATCACTTCTGCTACGGCGACATGAACCACAGGCATTCGCTCGAGCCGCGCGACATGGGGCTCATGATCGATCTCGCCAACGATCTGGCGAAAGCCTTGCCGCGACCGATCGCTTACTTTCACATGCCGGTGCCGCGCGGGCGCGACGACGCTGCGTATTTCGCGCCGCTTGCGCGCTTGGCCTCGGAGGCATCGACCGAGCTTTATCTCGGTCTCGTCCATTTCACCGACGGAATCGACGGCGCGCGCCGGCGTATCGCGGTGGCCTCTCGCTATCGGCAGGATTTCGGCATCGCCACCGAATGCGGCTTCGGCCGCCGCGCGCCGGAAACGATCCAGCGGCTGCTCGAACTGCACGCGGAGATCGCGCGGGATTCAGCCAGCCGACGAAGCTGACCGGCCGAGCAGGATCTGTTCGCGGTTTTTAGCGGCAATCCACATCAGGATGGCGCCGACGATGCCGACGCCGGCCATGAAGTAAAGCCCGGCCTCGAATCCGCCGAGCCGCTGGCGGAAGATGCCCAGCGCATAGGCCGACACGAAGCCGCCGAGCGAGCCGCCGCCCGACAAAAGGCCGATGCCGACGGCCGCGGCGCGATCTTCGAGGAAGCCGGTGGCGAAGGACCAGAATGGCCCCACCAACGGCACCGACCCGGCGATGCCGACGATCAGCGCGATCAGCGACCAGACCGGGCTCGCCGTGAGATAGCCGCTGATCGCCATGCCGATCGAGCCTATGACGAGGCCCCAGATCACGTAAGGCGAGCGCGTGCCCGTGCGGTCCGAATGCTGTCCGACCAGGACCATCAGGACGACGCCGATCAGGTAAGGGACCGCGCTGACAAGGCCGATCTCGAAGGGCGGCAGGTTGTGGAGGTTGCGGATAATCTGCGGCAGCCACAGCACCATGCCGAGGAATTGCGCGGCGATGCAGAAATAGGTGACGAACAGCACCCAGACGCGCCAATTGGCAAGAGCAGACCAGCCGCCGGTTACCTTGAAGCTGCCGACATTGCGTCGCTCTTGCGCGAGGGTTGCGGTCAGTTCGCGGCGCTCGGCTTGGCTGAGCCAGGAAGCTTCGCTGGGATCGTCGCTGAGGACGCGGCCGA
>DATGLO010000386.1:0-2793 GCA_035294105.1 Allostellaceae bacterium | reverse complement strand
GATAACGGCTGGACGATGTGCGGCGCCAGCGCCGAGATCGTCGCGCAGTTGATGGAGAGCTTGCAGACGAAGCGCACGTTCCGCGCCGCACGCCTCGGCTATGCGCCGACGCCGTGTCCCACGACCAAGCCGCTTGAGAATTTGTTCTACCCGACCGCCGTCTCGATCGCGGAACAGGCCTACGCGCTGGTGAAAGAGCGCGGCGACTGGCATCCGGCGGCGGTCGAAGCCAAGGAAATCGCCGAGTTCAGAGGCCCGTTCTGAGCTCGGAGAAATAAGGATTAAACGCGCGATGGCCTCACGAGAGCAGCTCCTCAACCAGATCCACGAGAGCGTGGCTGCCTATTGCAAGGCCGAGCACGATTTCAGCTTCCGCGCCCAATCGCCGATCGTGCGGCTGCACGAGCCGACCTTCGGCGCCGACGAGATCAACGCCGCGATCGATTGCATGGTGACGACGCGCGTCACGATGGGCGAGAAGGTCAAGAAATTCGAGCGCGAATTTGCCGATAAATATCGTTTCGCGCATGGCGTGATGAACAATTCGGGCTCGTCGGCCAATCTCCTCGCGGTCGCGGCGGTCGCGAATGCCGAGACCAAGGACGGTCTGAAGCCCGGCGACGAGGTCATCGTGCCGGCGCTCTCCTGGTCGACGACGGTGTGGCCGCTGGTGCAGCTGGGGCTCGTGCCGGTGATCGTCGATATCGATCCGGCGACCCTCAACATCGACCCGGCGCAGATCGAGCGCGCGATCGGACCGAAGACGCGCGGCGTCATGATCGTGCCCGTCTATGGCAATCCCTGCGCCATGGACGCGATCGTCGAAATCTGCAAGCGCCGCAACCTGACCTTGATCGAGGATTGCTGCGAGGCGCTCGGCGCCCTTTACGACGGCAAGCCGGTCGGAAAATTCGGTCGCGTCGCGACCTTCAGCTTCTATTTCTCGCATCACATGACGACGCTCGAGGGCGGCATCTGCGTCACCGACGATTTCGAGCTCGCCGAGACGATGCGCATCCTGCGCGCCCATGGCTGGATCCGCGAGGTCGAGGACAAGAAGCGCTGGACGAAACGTTACCCCGAAATCCACGAGCGCTTCCTCTTCGTCAATCTCGGCTACAATTTGCGCGCCACCGAATTGCAAGGGGCGATGGGCTCGGTGCAGCTGCCGAAGCTCGACGGCTATATCAAGAAGCGGCGCGAGAACGCGGCCTGGTTCCGCCGCACGCTCGGCCAATACGGCGACGTGATGGATTTCCAGGACGAGACGCCGAAGGGCTTCCATTCCTGGTTCGGCTTTCCGATCACGATCCGCGAGAAGGCGCCGTTCAAAGTCCAGGAGCTGATGGCGGCGCTCGAAGCCGCGCATATCGAGACGCGGCCGATCATTTGCGGCAATATCGCGCGCCAGCCGGCGATGAAGCTCTATCCGCATCGCACGGTCGGCGATCTCGAACACGCCAATGCGGTGATGGACCGGGCTTTCTCCTTCGGCATTCACCAGGATGTGGATACCGGCGCGCGCGAGTATATTGCCGAGCAGTTCCGCGCTTTTCTTAAAGGGCGCGGCGTTATCTGACGGGCGTCGGGCACGACTCGCGCCGGCGGGAAGAGCGATGGCCAAACCGAAAGCACTGATCACCGGCATCACCGGCATGGTGGGCTCCCACCTTGCCGAATTCCTGATCGAGAAGACCGATTGGGATGTCTACGGGATGTGCCGCTGGCGCAGCCCGCTCGATAATCTCGAAAAGCTCATTCCGCGCATCAACCGCAAGGATCGCGTTCATCTGCTCTATGGCGATCTGCGCGACACGCTCGCGATCCAGGAGGTCGTGCGCAAGTCGCAGCCCGATTACGTGTTTCATCTCGCGGCGCAAAGCTTTCCCCGCACCAGCTTCGACGCGCCGCTCGATACGTTCGAGACCAACATCCAGGGCACGGCGCGCGTGCTCGACGCGCTGCGCGTCTTGAAGCATGACGCGGTGACCCATGTCTGCGCCTCGTCCGAGGTCTTCGGCCGCGTGCCGAAGGAGAAGCTGCCGATCGATGAGGAATGCACCTTCCACCCGGCCTCGCCCTACGCGATCTCGAAGGTCGGTACCGATCTCATCGGCCGCTTCTATGCCGAAGCCTATGGCATGACGGTGATGACGACGCGGATGTTTACCCATACCGGGCCGCGGCGCGGCGATGTTTTTGCCGAATCGACCTTCGCCAAGCAGATCGCGCTGATCGAGGCCGGGCTGCTGCCGCCGGTGGTGAAGGTCGGCAATCTCGATTCGCTGCGCACCGTTGCCGATGTGCGCGACGCCGTGCGCGCCTATTACATGCTCGTGACGGTGAAGCCCGTTCCGGGCGCTTACTACAATATCGGCGGTACGCATACGCTGACCATCCGCGCGGTGCTCGATGCGCTCTTGGCGCTATCGACCAAAAAGAGCGAGATCAAGGTCGAAGTCGATCCCGACCGGCTGCGGCCGATCGATGCCGATCTGCAAGTGCCGGACACGACGAAGTTCGCAAAGCACACCGGCTGGAAGCCCGAAATTCCGTTCGAGCAGACGATCGGCGATCTGCTCGAGTATTGGCGCGGGCGGGTGCGGCGCGAAGGCGACCGTTTCCTCCAGCGCTGACCGGCATCGGGCGCGTGCAAGCGGTCATTCTCGCCGGCGGAAAAGGCACGCGGCTCGGCGCGCTGACCCGAGGTCTGCCGAAGCCGCTGGTGCCGGTCGGCGGCAAGCCCTTCATCCGCTATCTCATCGCAGCGCTGAAGCGGCACGGCTTCGGGGA
>DATGLO010000385.1:0-2200 GCA_035294105.1 Allostellaceae bacterium | reverse complement strand
ATGCCGAGCGCCGGCAGCGGCAGTTCGAGCATGGTTTCCTGCGCGGCGGCCGGGTCGAGGCTCACCGCGATGAAGACCGCATTGCCGCGCCCATAGAAGAGAACACGGTCGTTATCGCAGGGGTGAAAATCGAGGTTCCGCCAGTCCTCGAAGGCCGCATGGCTGCGGCGGATGCGGTTGAGTGCGGCGATCAGCGGCTTGATGTTGCCCGGCCGATCCCAGTCCCACACCTTATATTCGTATTTCTCCGAGTCCGCGTATTCCTCGGAATTGGGCAGGGCGCGGTTCTCGCACAGTTCGAATCCGTTATAGATGCCGAATAGGCTGCCGAGCGTCGCCGCGAGAATGGCGCGGATGCGAAAAGCCGGCGTTCCGCCGTCCTGCAGGAATTTCGGCAGGATGTCGGGCGTGTTGGTGAAGAGATGCGGGCGCAGATATTCCCTCGGCTCCTCTCGCGTCAGCTCGGTGAAGTAGTCGATCAGCTCCTGCTTTTCGTTGCGCCAGGTGAAATAGGTATAGGACTGGCTGAAGCCGAGCTTCGCCAGCTGACGCATGATCTTTGGCCGGGTGAAGGCCTCGGAGAGAAAAAGGATGTCCGGATGCGCGCTCTGGACATCGCGGATCAGCCATTCCCAGAACGGGAACGGCTTTGTGTGCGGATTGTCGACGCGAAAGATGCGCACGCCCTGCGCGATCCAAAACGTGACGATATCGCGGATCGCCTTCCACAGCGCGGGCCATGCGGGCGAGCGGAAATCGACATTGACGATGTCCTGATATTGCTTGGGCGGGTTTTCCGCATAGCGGATGGTGCCGTCGTCGCGGAACTCGAACCATTCGGGATGTTGCGCGACCCAAGGGTGATCCGGTGCGCATTGCACGGCAAGATCGAGCGCGACCTCCATGCCGCGCTGCGCGCAGGCGGCGACGAAGCCGCGAAATTCATCAAGCGTGCCGAGTTCGGGGTTGATCGCGTCGTGACCGCCCAGCGCACTGCCGATCGCGTAAGGACTGCCGGGATCGCCGGGTGCCGCGGCAACGGCATTGTTGCGGCCCTTGCGATTCTTTTCGCCGATCGGATGGATCGGCGGCAGGTAAATGGTATCGAAACCCATCGCCGCGATGTCGTCGAGGCGGGCGATGCAATCGGCGAAGGTCGCGCCGTGGCCGGGCAGGGTGCCTTGCGAGCGCGGAAACATCTCGTACCAGGACGCGAACCGCGCCGCTTTGCGATCGACGATGATCTGGAGCGTGGGATCGAGCCGGGTGAGGTCTTCGCGCGGTCCCCATTCCTCCATCGCCGCGGCAAGCTCGTCGCCGAGCATCGCTTCGGCGCTCGCCGCGGGCGGCAAGATCGCGCGGCCGCCGCGCGTTTCCGCCTTGCGCACCAAGGCGCGGCCTTCGCCGAGTTCCGGCATGACATCCTGATGGGCGGCGTGCTTGCGCTGCATCCGGTCGCGCCAGGAAGCGAATGGGTCGGTCCAGGCTTCGATCGTGTAGCAATAACGTCGGTTTTCGCTGACAACGAAAGAGCCGGTCCAGCGGTCGTTGTCGTAGAGCCGCATCGCCGCTCGCTGCCACCGCGATGCGCCTTCGGGGCGATAGAGCAGCGCCGCGCGCAAGATGTCGTGGCCGTCGCGATAGATATCGGCCCAGACCTCGACGCGATCGCCGACGACGCGCTTGATCGGATAACGGCCGCAATCGAGCTCGGGGTAAATCCGCTCGATCACGATCCGCGGCCCCGGCGCGATGCCCGGCCCGGGGCCGGCCGGAGATGGAGCTCGCCTAGTTGTCGCCCCGGGGCTCGAGCTTCCAGGCGAGAATCGGGCCGATGTGCTTGCCATTCCAATCAATCGACGAAGCGGTGAACGGTTGCGCGGGCATGGCGATTATCAGGCAACGCTCAACGCCGCAGTCTCTGTCGCCGATTTGATCGACGCGCTGCGCAGCGCGACGAAGAACGAATCGTACCAGCTCTGCAGATCGGCCCTGCGCAGCACACGCATCGAGGTTTCCCAGCGCTCGCGGCGCTCGGCCTGAGGCATGTAGAGGGCCTGGTGGAGCGAGCGCGCGACTTCCTCCGTGTCGTAGGGATTGACCAGCAGCGCCGCGTTGAGCTCTTGCGCCGCGCCGGCGAAGCGCGACAGCACCAACACGCCTGGGTCCTCGGGGTTCTGCGCCGCGAGATATTCCTTGG
>DATGLO010000384.1:0-3885 GCA_035294105.1 Allostellaceae bacterium | reverse complement strand
CTTTACGGCAGCGAGCCCGCCAACTTCCTGGATGTGGGCGGCGGCGCCTCGAAGGAAAAAGTGACGGCGGCCTTCAAGATCATCGTGCGCGATCCCAATGTGAAAGGCATTCTGGTCAACATCTTCGGCGGCATCATGCGTTGCGACGTCATCGCCGAAGGCATCGTCGCCGCGGCGCGCGAGGTCAGCCTGCATGTGCCGCTGGTCGTGCGGCTCGAAGGAACGAATGTGAAGCTCGGCAAAGAGATCCTCGCGAAATCGGGTCTGCCGATCCTGTCTGCCGATGATCTGGCCGATGCGGCGGCCAAGATCACCAAAGCGGTGAAGGAGGCCGCCTGATGTCGGTCCTCGTCAATCGCGATACCAAGGTCATCTGCCAGGGCTTTACCGGCGCGCAGGGCACCTTCCATTCCGAACAGGCGATCGCCTACGGCACCAAGATGATGGGCGGCGTCACGCCCGGCAAAGGCGGAACGAAGCATCTCGATCTGCCGGTTTTCGATACCGTTGCCGAGGCGGTGAAGACCACGGGCGCCAATGCGACCGTGATCTATGTGCCGCCGCCTTTTGCGGCCGAAGCGATCCTCGAAGCGATCGATGCCGAGCTGCCGCTCATCGTCTGCATCACGGAAGGGATTCCCGTTATCGACATGGTGACGGTGAAGCGTGCGCTCGCGGGCTCGAAGAGCCGGCTGATCGGCCCGAACTGCCCCGGCGTCATCACGCCCGATGAATGCAAGATCGGCATCATGCCGGGCCATATCCACAAGAAAGGCCATGTCGGCATCGTTTCGCGCTCCGGCACCCTGACCTATGAGGCGGTGGCGCAGACCACGGCCGCCGGCCTCGGCCAGTCGAGCTGCGTCGGCATCGGCGGCGACCCGGTCAACGGCACCAACTTCATCGACGTCCTCGAGATGTTCCTCGCCGATCCGGAGACGCAATCGATCATCATGATCGGCGAGATCGGCGGCACCGCCGAAGAAGAAGCCGCCGACATGATCAAGCGCAACAAGGTCAAGAAGCCGATGGTCGGGTTCATCGCCGGCGCAACCGCCCCGCCGGGGCGGCGCATGGGCCATGCGGGCGCGATCATCTCCGGCGGCTCGGGCACCGCCTCCAGCAAGATGGAAGCGATGAAGAGCGCCGGTATCACGGTCGCGGAATCGCCGGCGGCGCTCGGCTCGACCATGGCCCAGCGCCTGAAGGGCTAAACGTCAGGGCCACCCTTAAGGCGCCGCGTTGCCCACGAATTGTGGGCAATCGAAATCCCATCTTCTCTGCCGCCCCCGAGGGTTGAGTTTCGGTCGGGCGCGGGCCTAACTTGGTTACGGCCAACCAACGGCCTGCGGCAGAGATATGAGCCAAGAAGCCCCAACCACGACACGG
The DNA here is from genome assembly GCA_035294105.1 of Allostellaceae bacterium. Classification (GTDB taxonomy): domain Bacteria; phylum Pseudomonadota; class Alphaproteobacteria; order ATCC43930; family CGMCC-115725; genus CAIKMD01. The sequence continues at coordinate 2,496 of DATGLO010000384.1, read as the reverse complement.
CGCATTCACCCGGGCGCAGGCCGGCGCCGCGGGCGCGATATGCCGAAGGGGCGGCAAGTCGAACCGTCGGCGCTTGCCGAGGTGCAAGCGCTACTTGGCGGCACGCCGCGCCGCCGCGATCTGCTGATCGAGTTCCTCCACCTCCTCCAGGACAAGTATCACTGCCTCCATGCGCGCCATCTCGCGGCGCTGGCGCAAGAGATGAAGCTGGCGCTGGTCGAGGTCTACGAGGTCGCGTCCTTCTACGCGCATTTCGATATCGTCATGGACGACGAGACGCCGCCGCCCGACCTGACGGTGCGGGTGTGCGACAGTCTCACCTGCGAGCTCCTCGGCGCGCGGAAGCTGCTGGCGGAACTGCCGGGCAAGCTCGGTGCCAAAGTGCGCGTCGTGCGCGCGCCGTGCATGGGCGGCTGCCAAAACGCGCCGGTCACGGCGATCGGCCATGCGCTGCACGAGCATGCGACGGTCGAGAGCGTCGCCGCGGCGGTGGCAAAAGGCGAGACGCATCCGCATCTTCCACTTTATCCCGATCTTGCCGCCTATCGCGCGCAAGGGGGCTACAAGCTTCTTGAATCTTGCCTTGCGGGAAAGACGACGCGCGACGCGCTCTTGAAGATTCTCGACGACGGGCAATTGCGCGGCCTCGGCGGCGCGGGCTTTCCGACCAGCCGCAAATGGCGCGCGGTTCTCGCCGAGCCGAAGCCGCGGCTGATGGCCGTCAACGCCGATGAAGGCGAGCCCGGCACCTTCAAGGATCGCTATTACCTCGAGATCGATCCGCATCGTTTCCTCGAAGGCATGCTGATCGGCGCGTGGATGGTCGAAGCGCCCGAGTGTTACATCTATTTGCGCGACGAATACCCGCATATCCGCGAGATCTTGCGGATCGAGCTCGCCAAGCTCGAAGCCGCGGGCCTCGCGCGCGGCGTAAAGATTCATCTTCGTCGCGGCGCCGGCGCCTATATCTGCGGCGAGGAATCGGCGATGCTCGAATCGATCGAGGGCAAGCGCGGCCTGCCGCGCCACAAGCCGCCTTATCCCTCCCAGGTCGGACTCTTCGGCAAGCCGACGCTGATCAACAATGTCGAGACCCTCTATTGGGTGCGCGACATCGTCGAGCGCGGCGGCGAATGGTTCGTCAATCAGGGCCGCCGCGGCCGCAAAGGGCCGCGCAGCTTCTCGGTCTCGGGCCGCGTTAAATCGCCGGGCGTGAAGCTCGCCCCGGCCGGCATCACCGCGCGCGAGCTGATCGACGAATTCTGCGGCGGCATGGCCGATGGCCACGTCTTCAAAGGCTATCTCCCGGGCGGCGCCTCGGGCGGCATTCTGCCGGCCTCGATGGCGGACCTGCCGCTCGACTTCGGCACGCTCGAGCCGCATGGGGCGCTGATCGGCTCGGCCGCGGTGGTCGTGCTTTCAGACAAGGACGACATGAAGCAGGTGGCGCTCAACCTCTTGCGCTTCTTCGAGGATGAGAGCTGCGGCCAATGCACGCCCTGCCGCGTCGGAACCGAAAAGGCGGTGCGGCTCTTGCGGGAAAAGAAGTGGGATGGAGCGCTCTTGGCCGATCTGGCGCGCGTCATGACCGATAGCTCCATTTGCGGCCTCGGTCAGGCGGCAATGAATCCGGTCAAGACGGTGCTGAAGCATTTCCCCGAGGATGTGTCATGAGCGACGGATCCGGCGTACTGCCGCAAGGCGTGAAGTTCTTTCTCGACGGCGTCGAGATCGAGGCGCTGCCGGGCGAAACCATCTGGCGCGCGGCGCAGCGCCATAAAACCGAGCTGCCGCATCTTTGCTACGCGCCCGAGCCGGGCTATCGCCCCGACGGCAATTGCCGTGCTTGCATGGTTGAGATCGAGGGCGAGCGGGCGCTCGCCGCGTCCTGCATTCGCGTGCCGACCGCCGGAATGAAGGTCTTGAGCGCGAGCGAACGCGCCGCCGCCAACCGCAAGCTGGTCTTCGAATTGCTCGTCGCGGATCAACCGCCGCGCGCGGCGGCGCACGATCCCGATTCGAAATTCTGGCAGCAGGCGACGAAGCTCGGAGTTGCATCGAGCCGCTTCCCCGCGCGCCATCAGCCGGCGCCCGATCGCTCGCATCCGGCGATGGCGGTGCATCTCGATGCCTGCATCCAATGCACTCTCTGCGTTCGCGCCTGCCGCGAGGTTCAGGTCAACGACGTCATCGGCATGGCGGCGCGCGGCCACAATGAGAAGATCGTCTTCGACTTCGACGATCCGATGGGCAACAGCACCTGCGTTGCTTGCGGCGAATGCGTGCAGGCTTGCCCGACCGGCGCGCTCTTGCCGGCGACCATGGTCGATGCCCGGGGCGCGGCGCAGCCGAAGCCCGATCGCAGCGTCGACAGCGTCTGTCCCTATTGCGGCGTCGGTTGCCAGATCACGTATCAGATCCGCGACGACAAGATCGTCTCGGTCAAGGGCCGCAACGGTCCGTCGAACGAGCAGCGGCTCTGCGTTAAGGGACGCT
>DATGLO010000383.1:0-5260 GCA_035294105.1 Allostellaceae bacterium | reverse complement strand
CCGCTCGTCTATACGCTTTCCGTCGTCGCCGTGATCTACACCTCGCTGGTCGCGCTCGCGCAAGACGACATGAAGAAGCTCATCGCCTATTCGTCGGTCGCGCATATGGGCATCGTCACCATGGGCATTTTCACGGTGACCTCCGAAGGGCTTCAGGGCGCGATGATCCAGATGCTGAGCCACGGCGTCGTCTCGGCCGCGCTCTTCCTGTGCGTGGGCGTCGTCTACGACCGCTTGCATACGCGCGAGATCGCGCGCTACGGCGGCCTCGTCCACAACATGCCGAAATACGCCTTCTGCTTCATGGTGTTCATGCTCGCCTCGGTCGGGCTCCCGGGCACCAGCGGCTTCATCGGCGAGTTCCTCGCTTTGCTCGGCGCTTTCCGGGTCGACACCTGGGTCGCCTTCTTCGCGACGACGGGCATGATCCTCGGCGCCGCCTATATGCTCTACCTCTATCGCCGCGTGATCTTCGGCGTCATCACCAAGGACGACGTGAAGGCGATGCTCGATCTCAACTGGCGCGAGGTTGTCGTTTTCGTGCCGATGATCGCGGTCGTCTTGTGGATGGGCATCTATCCCGACACGTTCCTCAAGCCGATCCAGCCGACGATCGGCAATCTGATCCAAAGCGTCCAGGCGGCGCGCGAAACGGGGCATCGCCTTGCGATGATCTCCCCGCTCTCAAAGCCTCCCCCTCAAGGGGGGAAGGCCACAGCCCAATCGCTCCTCCCCCTCGAAGGGGAAGGGCAGGGCGGGGGTGAGAACCAATGACTCACTTCGCGCTTCCGGATGTCATGGCGGTTTTGCCCGAGGTGTTCCTCGCCGCAGCCTCGATGGCGTTGCTGATCCTCGGCGCCTTCCAAGGCGACAGGGCCGCGCGCGAAGTCGCGTGGCTCGCGGTCGCGGCGCTGGTCGTCGCTTTCGCTCTCGTCGCCTCGCCGCTCTACAGCCACGGGCCGGCGCGCCAGGTCGCGCTCTACGGGCTTTTCGTCGTCGACGGCTTCGGCGCGTTCTCGAAGATGATGGTGCTCGCGGGCTCGGCGCTGACGCTCATCATCGCCATGCGCTTCAACGAGCGCGAAGGCATCGCGCGGCCGGAATACGCCGTGCTGGTGCTGCTCTCGACGACGGGCATGATGATGATGATCGCGGCGAACGATCTCATCTCGCTCTATGTCTCGTTGGAGCTCCAGAGCCTCGCGCTTTACGTCGTCGCCGCCTTCCATCGCGACGATGTCCGCTCGACCGAGGCGGGCCTTAAATATTTCGTCTTGGGCGCGCTCGCTTCGGGCCTGCTGCTCTACGGCGCGTCGATGGTCTACGGCTTTGCCGGCACCACGAGCTTCGATACCCTCGCGCATACCTTCGCCGAAAGCGGCACGGTCTCGATCGGTCTTATCATCGGCATCGTGCTGATCGCGGTGGGGCTCGCCTTCAAGGTCTCGGCGGTGCCGTTCCACATGTGGACGCCCGACGTTTACGAGGGCGCGCCGACGCCGGTGACGGCGTTCTTTTCGGTGGCGCCGAAGATCGCGGCCATGGCGCTCTTCGTCCGCGTCATGGTCGGGCCGTTCGGCGGCCTCGTCAGCGAATGGCGCCAGGTGATCTGGTTCATCTCGGTCGCCTCGATGATCTTGGGTGCCTTTGCCGCGATCAACCAAGCCAACATCAAGCGGCTGATGGCCTATAGCTCCATCGCCAATGTCGGCTATGCCCTGATCGGTCTTGCCGCCGGCACGGCCGGCGGCGTGCGCGGCGTTCTCGTCTACCTCGCGATCTATCTCGTGACCAACGTCGGCGCCTTCGCCGTGATTCTCTGCATGCGCCGGGACGGCAAGTCGGTCGAGGGCATCAGCGACCTTGCCGGCCTTTCGCGCACCCAACCGGGCCTCGCTTTGGCGCTGGCAATCTTCATGTTCTCGCTTGCCGGCATTCCGCCGCTCGCAGGCTTCTTCAGCAAAGTCTATGTGTTCCTAGCCGCCATCGACGCTCAGCTCTATGTGCTCGCCGTGATCGGCGTGCTGTCGAGCGTGGTCGGCGCTTACTATTATCTGCGCATCGTCAAGCTGATGTATTTCGACGAGCCGGCCGGCGCCTTCGATCGGCCGATCGGTCGCGAGATGGGTGCGGTGCTGGTCGTCACGGCGCTGGTCGTGATGTTCTTCTTTGCCTGGCCGGGGCTTCTGGTCGACGGCGCCGATGCGGTCGCCGCGGCGCTCTTTACCGGATGAGCCTGCCCGAGCTTCCGTCCTTTTATCGCCTCGTTGCCCGCGAGCGCGTTGCCAGCACCAGCGACGAAGCCAAGGATCTCGCCGCGGCGGGCGCGCCGGCCGGAACCTTGGTCTGGGCGCGGGCGCAAAGCGCCGGGCGCGGCCGCCAGGGTCGGGGTTGGATCTCGCCCGCGGGAAATTTCTATGCCTCGCTCCTCCTCAGGCCGGCCGTGCCGATCGCGATTGCGGCCCAGCTCGGCTTCGTCGCGGCGCTGGCGGTGAGCGATGCTTGCCTTGCGCTGGCGCCCGAGGCGGCGATCGCTCTCAAATGGCCGAATGATGTGCTGCTCGACGGCCGCAAGCTCGCCGGCATTTTGCTCGAATCCCAAGCCAGCGCCGGCGGCGCGCTTGACTGGCTGGTGATCGGTATCGGCATCAATCTTGCGACCTATCCGACCGACGCCGATTATCGAGCGACGGCACTTTCGGCGACGGGCGCCGATGCTGCGCCCGAGACCATGCTGGAAACCGTCGCTGCGGCGCTGCTCGACTGGTATGGCCGCTGGCAGGACGGCGCCGGCTTTGCCGCCATCCGTTCGGCCTGGCTGGCGCGCGCCGCAGGCCTTGGCCAAGCGATTTGCGTCCGCCTGCCGGGCTCGACCATCGAGGGGCGTTTCGCGGGGCTCGACACGGACGGCGCCTTGTTGCTCGATAGTGCCGCCGGCCGCCGCCGGATCGCCGCCGGCGAGGTCTTTCCCGCGGCCGCCGCCGCGGCTTGAGGAGCCGCCATGCTGCTCGCGATCAACGCCAACAACACCAACACGGTCTTCGCTTTATGGGACGGCGAGCGGCTGCAGGGCGCATGGCGCGCCGCTACCGAGCCGAAGCGCACCGCCGACGAATATGTCGTCTGGCTCGATCATCTTTTGAGCCTCGCCGGCTTCACCCGCGGCCGCATCGACGGCACGATCATCGCCAGCGTCGTGCCCGACGCGAATTTCAATCTCGTCAAATTCTGCCAGGATTATTGCGCCGCGACGCCGCTGATGGTCGGCGAGGCGGGCGTCGAACTCGGCATGAAGGCGCTGGTCGACCGGCCCGAGGAAGTCGGCGCCGACCGGCTCATCAACACCATCGCCGCGCATGACCGCTATCCCGGCGCCGCGATTGTCGTCGATTTCGGCACGGCGACGACCTTCGATGTCGTGGACGCCGCCGGCAATTATCGCGGCGGCGTAATCGCGCCCGGCGCCAATCTCTCGCTCTTGGCGCTGGAACAGGCGGCGGCGAAGCTGCCGAGCGTCGCGATTCGCGAGACCGCCAAGGTCATCGGCACCAACACCGTCGCTTGCATGCAATCCGGCATCTACTGGGGCTATGTCGGCCTCATCGAGGGCATCGTTTCCCGCATCAAGGCCGAGTTCGGCGCGCCGATGCGGGTCATCGCGACCGGCGGTTTGGCGCCCGTTTTCGAGCATGCGAGCCCGCTCATCGAGCGCATCGACGGCACGTTGAATCTTTGGGGCTTGCGCCTTGTTTACGAGCGCAACCGCAAGCCGAAGACGATCGCCGTATGAGCGACAGCGACGACGATATCAACCGGCCCGACGAGCTGGTCTTTCTGGCGCTCGGCGGCGTCGGCGAGATCGGCATGAACATGAGCCTTTACGGCTATCACGGCCGCTGGCTGATGATCGATTGCGGCATCACCTTCGCCGACGACACCGTGCCCGGGATCGACGTCATCATGCCCGATCCCGAATTCATCGCGCAGCGCGCCGACCGGCTCGATGGGCTCGTCTGCACCCATGCGCATGAGGATCATATCGGCGCGGTGGCGCATCTCTGGCGCCGGCTGCGATGCCCGGTCTATGCGACGCCTTTCACCGCGGCGGTGCTGCGCGCCAAGCTCATGGAGGCGGGGCTCGAGCACGAGGTGCCGCTACATGAGGTGCCGATGTCGGGCCAGTTCTCGGTCGGGCAGTTCGAGCTCGAGCTGATCACCCTGACGCATTCGATACCCGAGCCCAACGCGGTGGTGCTGCGCACGCCGTTCGGCACCGTGCTCCATACCGGCGACTGGAAATTCGATCCCGATCCGCTCGTCGGGCCCACTGCCGACGAAATGGCGCTGAAGCGGCTGGGCGAAGAGGGCGTGCTGGCGATGGTCTGCGATTCGACCAATGCGACCCGGCCGGGCGAGGCCGGCTCCGAGGCCGATGTGCGCAAGACGCTGATCGAGTTGGTCGGCCGGCAGAAAGAGCGCGTCGCGGTCGCCTGCTTTGCCTCGAATGTTGCGCGCCTCGCGTCGATCGCCGCGGCGGCCGCAGCCAACGATCGCCACGCGGCGCTGGTCGGGCGATCGCTCTGGCGCATGGATCACGCCGCGCGCGAGACCGGCTATCTCGAGAATGTCGTACCGTTCCTCACCGACGAGGAAGCGGCTTATCTGCCGCGCGACAAGGTCGTGCTCATCTGCACCGGCAGCCAGGGCGAGCCGCGCGCCGCGCTCTGGCGCATCGCCGAGGACGAGCATCCCGAGATCGTGCTCGAGCGCGGCGACACGGTGATCTTTTCCTCGCGCGTCATCCCCGGCAACGAGCGCGCCATCGGCCGCTTGCAGAACAAGCTCGCCCATATGGGCGTCGAGATCATTTCCGAGCACGATCATTTCGTCCATGTTTCGGGCCATCCCGCGCAGGACGAGCTCGCGCGCATGTACGATCTGGTGAAGCCGACGATCGCGTTGCCGGTGCATGGCGAGGCGCGCCACTTGATGGCGCATGCCAAGCTCGCGGAAGAGCGCGGCGCGAAATATGCGCTCGTCACGCATAACGGCCAGGTTGTGCGGCTGGCGCCCGGCGCGCCGGGCATCATCGGCGAGGTCGAGACCGGCCGCCTTGTCGTCGACGGCAAGTCGCTATTGCCGCTGGGCGGCGAGGCGCTGAAGAGCCGCCAGCGCATGGTGTGGAACGGCGCGGCGCTGGCGACGGTGGTCGTCGATCGCAACGGGAAGCTCAAAGCGCCGCCGCAGGTGACGGTACAAG
>DATGLO010000382.1:0-2290 GCA_035294105.1 Allostellaceae bacterium | reverse complement strand
GCGATCCGAAGAAGATCAATCCGCTGGCGCCGGTCGATCTCGTCATCGATCACTCGGTGATGGTCGACAATTTCGGCAATGCGCAAGCCTTCCGCAACAACGTGAAGGTCGAGTTCGAGCGCAATCAAGAGCGCTACACCTTCCTGCGCTGGGGCCAGGGCACGTTCGACAATTTCCGCGTCGTGCCGCCGGGTACGGGCATCTGCCACCAGGTCAATCTCGAATATCTCGCGCAGGTCGTGTGGACGACGGAGGAAGGCGGCAAGACCGTCGCCTATCCCGACACGCTCGTCGGCACCGACAGCCACACGCCGATGGTCAACGGGCTCGCCGTGCTCGGCTGGGGCGTCGGCGGCATCGAGGCAGAGGCCGCGATGCTCGGTCAGCCGATCTCGATGGTGCTGCCCGAGGTCGTCGGCTTCCGCGTTCATGGCGCGATGAAGGAAGGCGCGACCGCGACCGATTTCGTCTTGACCGCGGTGCAGATGCTCAGGAAGCGCGGCGTCGTCGGCCGCTTCGTCGAATTCTACGGTCCGGGCATCGCCACCATGGCCGTCGCCGACCGCGCGACCCTCAGCAACATGGCGCCGGAATACGGCGCGACCTGCGGCTTCTTCCCGATCGACGCCGAAACGATCCGCTATTTGAAGCTCACCGGCCGCGATCCGGCGCGCATCGCGCTCGTCGAAGCTTACGCCAAGGCGCAAGGCATGTGGCAAGACGAGACGACGCCCGAGCCGGTTTTCACCGACACGCTCGAATTGGATCTCTCGACCGTCGTGCCGTCGCTCGCGGGGCCGCGCCGGCCGCAGGACCGCGTCGCCCTCAGCGGCGTCGCCGCCAATTTCGCGACCGAGGCGCCGAAGCTCGCGCCCAATCGCAAGAGCAGCAAGAGCGAAGTGCCGGTCAAAGGCGCGAATTATGCGCTGAAGGACGGCGCGGTGGTGATTGCCGCGATCACCTCTTGCACCAACACCTCCAACCCCAGCGTCATGCTCGGCGCCGGCTTGCTGGCGCGCAACGCGGTGAAGCGCGGCCTCAAGGTGAAGCCGTGGGTGAAGACCTCGCTCGCGCCGGGCAGCCAGGTGGTCACCGACTATTACGCCGCCGCCGGCTTGCAGGGCGACCTCGACAAGCTCGGCTTCAACCTCGTCGGCTATGGCTGCACGACCTGCATCGGCAATTCCGGGCCGCTGCCCGATCCGATCGCCGATGCGATCGACGAGGGCGATCTCGTCGTCGCCGGCGTGCTCTCGGGCAACCGCAATTTCGAAGGCCGCATTCATCCGCAAGTGCGCGCGAATTACCTCGCGTCGCCGCCGCTGGTTGTCGCCTATGCGCTCGCCGGTTCGGTCAATATCGACCTGACCCGGGATCCGCTGACCGAGGATCCCGACGGCAAGCCGGTTTACTTGAAGGATATTTGGCCGAGCAATCGCGAGATCGCCGCGACGGTGCAGAACTCGGTCAACGCCTCGATGTTCCACAAGCGCTACGGCAATGTCTTCGAAGGGCCGGAAGAGTGGAAAAAGGTGCCGAAGATCGAGGGCATGACCTTCAAATGGGACCCGGGCTCGACCTATCTCGCGCTGCCACCCTATTTCGACAACATGCCGAAGCAGCCCTCGCCGCTCGAAGACATCAGCGGCGCGCGCGAGCTTGCGCTCTTCGGCGACAGCATCACCACCGACCACATCTCGCCGGCGAGCTCGATCAAGAAGGACAGCCCGGCGGGCGAATATCTTTTGGAGCACCAAGTGCGGCCGGCGGATTTCAATTCCTACGGCGCGCGCCGCGGCACGCATCACGTGATGATGCGCGGCACCTTCGCCAATATCCGCATCAAGAACGAGATGGTGCCGGGCGTCGAGGGCGGCGTGACCAAGCATCAGCCCGACGGCACCGTCATGCCGATCTACAACGCGGCGATGCAGTACCAGAAGGAAGGCGTGCCGCTGGTCATCATCGCCGGCAAGGAATACGGCACCGGCTCATCGCGCGACTGGGCGGCCAAAGGCACGAAGCTCCTCGGCGTGCGCGCGGTGCTGGTCGAAAGCTTCGAGCGTATCCATCGCTCGAACCTCGTCGGCATGGCGGTGCTGCCGCTGCAATTCAAGGACGGCATGACCCGCGAGACCTTGAAGCTCGACGGCACCGAGACCTTCGATGTGCTCGGGATTGCCCAGGGCCTGAAGCCGCGCAGCGAGTTGCCCGTCCGCATCCATCGCGCCAACGGCAAGACCGACGAGATCAAGGTGCTGTGCCGCATCGATACGCTCGACGAGCTCGA
>DATGLO010000381.1:0-3778 GCA_035294105.1 Allostellaceae bacterium | reverse complement strand
GCGGCTGCCAACCAGGCTGCCGCCGCCCGTTAGTGGGGGCGTCAACACTTAGGTTGTCCTTGCCAGCATGCGGGCGCCGACTTAATAAAAGTCCGGTGAGTACTTCCGACCTCATTCCGTTGGTCGAACAGTTGAAGCAGGCGCAGGTTCTGTGCGTCGGCGACCTGATGCTCGATCATTACATTTACGGCCGCGTCGAGCGCATCTCGCCCGAGGCGCCGGTCCCGGTCATCCATATCGAGCGCGAAGAGCGCACGCTCGGCGGCGCCGGAAATGTGCTGCGCAATCTGCACGCGCTTGGCGTCAATACCTGTTTCGTTTCCGTGACGGGCACCGATCCTTCGGGGCGTGAGGTCGCGCGCATGGTCGCTGGGCTCGGCGGCGGCGAGGCGCATGTCTTGGCCGAGCGCGGCCGCATCACCACGCTCAAGACGCGCTATGTCGCCGGAACGCAACAATTGCTGCGCGCCGATCAAGAAAGCGTCGCGCCGCTACCGGCCGAGCTGCGCACCGATCTCGTCAAGATCGTCGCCGATGCGCTGCCGCATTACAAAGTCGTCGTGTTGTCGGATTATGCCAAGGGTGTCCTCGGCGGCGGCGCCGCGGCCGAGCTCGTCGCGGCGGCGAAAGCCGCCGGTTGCATCATCGTCGTCGATCCCAAGGGCCACGATTATTCGATCTATCGCGGCGCGACGATCTTAAAGCCGAACCGGCCGGAGCTGGCGCTTGCGACGAAGATGCCGGTCGGCAGCGACGAGGACGTCGTCAAGGCGGCGCGCGCGCTGATCGCGGCGCATGGCTTCGGCGCGCTGCTCGTTTCTTGCGGCAAGGACGGCATGCTGGTTATCGAGGCGGAAGGCGAGCCGTTGAAGCTTGCGGCCGAGGCGCGCGAAGTGTTCGACGTCTCGGGCGCCGGCGATACCGTGATCGCGGTGCTGGCGGCGGCGCTCGGGGCGGGGATCGGCCTCGCCGATGCGGCGCGGCTCGCGAATGCGGCGGCGGCGATCGTCGTCGGCAAGGTCGGCACCGCGGTTGTCGAGCCGACCGAGATCGAAGCCGCGCTGCTCGATCGCGACACGATCGAGCATCGCAAGACTTTGCCGTTATCGCTGGCGCTCGATCAGGTGGCGCGCTGGCGGCGCAACGGCTCGAAAATCGGCTTCACCAACGGCTGTTTCGATCTGCTCCATCCCGGCCATGTGACCTTGCTCGGCCAGGCGAAAGCGGCCTGCGATCGCCTCATCGTCGGCATCAACAGCGACGCGTCGGTGAAGCGGCTGAAAGGTCCGGGCCGGCCGGTGCAGAACCAGGATGCACGCGCCGCCGTGCTCGCCTCGCTCGCCGCGGTCGATATCGTCGTCGTGTTCGACGAGGACACACCCGAGGCGCTCATCGAAGCGCTCAAGCCCGACCTCCTTGTCAAAGGCGCGGATTACCGGCTCGATCAGGTCGTCGGCGCGGACATCGTCAAAGCCTATGGCGGCCGCGTTATGCTGGCGCCGATTGTCCCGGGCTATTCGACCACGGCGACGATCGCCCGGGCGGCACGTTAGGGCAAATCCCTAGATCACGGTTTCAGGGTTGGCGGCTCCGGGATCGGTCAGCCGTTGCAGCCTTGCGCCGGCGGTTCGCGCGAAGCGCAGATGGACGGCGCGGCGCCGCGCGGGATCGAGCTTTTGTGATTGCGGCTCGCGCAGGAATTCGGCGCCGAAACCGTCGGCAAGGATCAGGCCGCATTCCTCGGGAATGATTTCCGTCGGAAAGCCCTCGGCGACGGCGAAATACAATCTGTCGCACCATTGGCGGTATTCCGGCCATTTGCGGTCGGCGCGGAAATCGGCTACCGACGATTTGATCTCGACGACAACCAGCGCGCCGTCGCGCCCGAGCGCCAGGATATCGGCGCGCCGGCCATCGGCGAGGGGAACTTCGGCCAGAGTCGCGAAGCCGCGCTGCGCCAGTGCCCGCATCGCCCCGCGGCAGATCGTTTGGGCGCTCTCACGTGTTTCAGGCATCATCATATGAATTTCCGGCAATTCATCGTCAGGAGCAAGGATGGCGACCGAGAAGAGCAACCGGCGGCTTGATTTTTTGCGCGATGCCTGGCGGCTCGCCAAGCCGTACTTCGTGTCCGACGACAAGAAATGGGCCTGGGGCCTCTTGGCCGCGGTGATTGCGCTGAACTTGCTCCTCGTGGGGCTTAACGTGCGCTTCAATTTCTGGCGCAACGACTTCTACAACGCTCTCCAAAACTACGACGAACCCGGCTTTTGGAAGCAACTTGGTATCTTCACGGGGCTGGCCGTCGTCTTCATCGCGACCGCCGTTTATGCGACCTATCTGCAGCAGATGCTGCAGATCCGCTGGCGCCGCTGGCTGACCAAGCAATACTTGCACGATTGGCTCGACAACAAAGCCTATTACCGGCTGCAGCTCACCGGCGCCGCGACCGACAACCCCGACCAGCGCATTCAAGAAGACCTCAATCGGTTTACCGATATCAGCCTCACCCTGACGCTCGGTCTGCTCAATTCGATCGTCACGTTGTTTTCTTTCATTGCCATCCTCTGGTCGCTTTCGGGTCCGGTCACGCTCCTCGGCATCACCATCCCGGGCTACATGGTGTGGTTCGCGCTGCTCTATGCGATTCTAGGCACTGTCGTGACGATGAAGATCGGCCGCCCGCTGATCGCATTGAATTTCATGCAGCAGCGCTATGAAGCCGATTTCCGCTTTAGCCTGGTCCGCTTGCGCGAGAACACGGAAGGCGTCGCGCTCTATGGCGGCGAAGCGCGCGAGCAGGAGGTGTTCCTCGATCGCTTCACGCATGTCGTCGACAATTTTTGGGCGATCATGCGTCGCATCAAGGCGATCGGGTGGTGGACCAATTTCTACGGGCAGTTCGCTATCATCTTTCCGTATGTCGTCGTCGCTCCCCGGTATTTCGCCAAGGCCGTCCAACTCGGCGGCTTGATGCAAACCGCAGAGGCCTTCGGCCAGGTGCAGTCCTCGCTGTCCTTCATCGTCAATTCCTACACCGCGGGGACCGGCGCCAACGATACCGGCATCGCCGCGTGGCGATCGGTCGTGCAGCGCCTCGTCGGCTTCGACGATCGCGTGCGGATGATCTCCGCCGAGGCGAAGGGCAAACAGCCGATCGATGTCGAGCGCCAAGGCGAAGGCATCGCCGTCAAGCAGCTCGATCTCGCTCTGCCCGACGGCACGCCGTTGCTTCGCCATGTCGAGCTCGGGGCGAAGCCCGGCGAAGCGCTGATGATCACCGGCCCGACCGGCAGCGGCAAAAGCACTCTATTGCGGGCAATGGCCGGCATCTGGCCTTACGGCCAAGGCGCGATCCGCCTTGCCGCCGGCAAGCTGCTCTTCCTGCCGCAAAAGCCCTACCTGCCGATCGGCACCTTGCGTCAGGCGCTGATTTATCCAAACGCGACGACCGACCTGCCCGACAGCCGCTTGATCGCGGCGATGCAAAAGGTGGGGCTCGATAAGTTCGTCGCGAAGCTCGATGAGGACGACAACTGGCCGCAGCGCCTGTCGTTGGGCGAGCAGCAGCGGCTTGCGATCGCGCGCGTGCTGCTGACCGAGCCCGATCTCCTGTTCCTCGACGAGGCGACCTCGGCGCTCGACGAGCCGAGCGAAGCGCAATTCTACGAGATGCTGCGCAAGGCCGCGTGGCATCCGACGATCGTTAGCGTCGGCCATCGCAGCACCTTGGCGCCGTTCCATGACGAGCAGCGCGATATCTCGACCTTCCGCGCGG
>DATGLO010000380.1:0-2351 GCA_035294105.1 Allostellaceae bacterium | reverse complement strand
AGAGGCTGCGCCCGTCATAGACGAGCGTCGCGGGAACGCGATTCTGGAATTCGAGATAGCAGACATAGCCGCCTTCGCAACCCGTGACGCCGTCGGGGATCGTCGTCGCGCGCACGGAATTGACGAGACCGCCGCCGATCTGGCGCACGATGTCGACGTGATGCGGGCCCTGATTCAAGACGGGCCCGCGCGTCGCGGTGAGCTCGGCGATCAGCCGCGGGCGATGGTTGAATTCGTTGAAGTTCCAGCTGTTGATCGTGCGCAAGGGCCCGATCTTTCCCGAGTTGACCAGCTCTGTCATGGCGACGATCGGCGCATCGAAACTGTGCGTGTGACCCGCCAGCAGCACAACGCCGGCACGCTCCGCCGCTTCGACCATCGCAATGCCGTCGGCGAGCGACAAGGTCAGCGGCTTCTCGCAGATGATATGCTTGCCATGGGCCGCCGCGATCTTCGCATGCTCCAGATGCGACCAGGAGGGCGATGCGATATAGACCGCATCGACGTCGCTGCGCGCACACAGTTCCTCGGCATTGGCGTAGGCACCGCCGCCGAAGTCGGCGGTGAAGCGCTCGCGCGCAACCGCGCGCGGATCGGCGCCCGCGGCGACCGTCCACGGCAGGTCGGGCGCGGCACGGATTTCGTCGATGATCATCGCGCCGGCCTGGCCCAGGCCGATGATCCCGAGACGCAGATTGTTCTTCCCGGATGCCATGCTTCCTCCCCGCGCGCTTCGGCGTATAACAACGCGCCCAAGTCTAGCACACGGGTTGCCTCGGCCCGACCGCTTCCGCTAGCGTAGGCGAGAGGAGGAACGATGGGCGAAACCCGCGCGCTGCTCGATCGACGACGTTTCATCGCAGCGGCAGCCGCGTTTCCCGTGGCGCGAGCCCTGCCCGCTTTCGCGCAAGAGGCCAAGAGAGCGGATTACGCGCTCACCATCGCGCCGGTATCGCTCGAGCTCGCGCCGGGAAAGGTCATCAAAACGATCGGCTACAACGGCCAGGTGCCCGGGCCCCTGATCCGGGTGCGCGAAGGCCAGACCGTCGCGATCGACATCACCAATCGCAGCGCCAATGCCGAAATCGTCCATTGGCACGGGCTCGAAATCCCGTCCCTCGCCGACGGCGCGATGGAAGAGGGCGCCCCGATGATCGCGCCGGGCGAGACGCAGCTCGTCACCTTCACGGCCAAGCCCGCCGGTACGCGCTGGTATCACACCCATGCCGCGGCAAAGACCGATCTGACGAAAGGCCTCTATAGCGGCCAGTTCGGATTCTTCTATATCGAGCCGGCGCACGAGCCCGGCGCTTACGACCGCGAGGTCTTCATCGCGCTCCATCACTGGGAGCCGCAATGGGTGAGCTTGCAGGACATCCGCAAGGGCCCGCCGCCCGATAACGGGCTCGAGGTGATCTACGGCGCCGCCTCGTTCAACGACCGCGCGCTCGGCCATGGCGATCCGATCAAGGTCAAGGAGGGCGAGCGCGTCCTTTTCCGCATCTGCAACACCAGCGCGACGCAAGAGACCGCCGTCGCTTTGCCCGGCCACACGTTCACGATCGTCGCGATGGACGGCAATCCGCTCGCGAAGCCGCAGCCGGCAGATTCGCTCTATCTCGCGCCGGCCGAGCGCATCGACGCGATCTGCGAGATGAAGAATAAGGGCGTCTGGGTCTTCGGCTCGGTCATCGACGACGAACGCAACATGGGCATGGGCGCGGTGGTCGAATACGCCGGCGCCACGGGCGAGCCTCAATGGACGCCAACCAAGCCGAAGATGATCGACTACACGATGTTCGGCAGCGCGACGCCGGCGCCCGAGCCGGATGCGCGCATCGATCTCGTCTTCAACAAGATCCCGGGCGGGCGCGGCGGCTGGAACCGCTGGACCATCAACGGCAAGTCCTTTCCCGATACCGACCCGATCATGGTGCAGCAAGGTAAGCGCTATCGCCTTATCATGCACAATCTCTCGGGCGACATGCACCCGATCCATCTCCATCGCCACCGTTTCGAGGTGACGAACTTCATGGGGCATGCGATGTCGGGTCTGATCAAGGACGTCGCCATCCTGCCCGGCCGGCACGACGGCGAGATCGATTTCGTTGCCAACAATCCCGGCGACACGCTTTTTCACTGCCACATGCAGGACCACCAGGATTTCGGCTTCATGAATCTGGTAAAATACGCTTGATCGGGGGATCGCTTGAGGACCGCCGTTGCCATCGTTGCGTTGCTCGCGGCGCTCGCCTTTGCCGCGCCGATGGCGTGCGCCGGCGGCGCCGGTTTCGGCCCGGATGACGACGACACCGCGAATGCCGGCCCGCCTTATCTCGGAATCGTGCAGG
>DATGLO010000379.1:0-2769 GCA_035294105.1 Allostellaceae bacterium | reverse complement strand
ATCGAGGTGGACAACCACACGATTAACTTTGGCCCGCAGCATCCGGCAGCGCATGGCGTATTGCGCCTCATCTTGGAAATGGACGGCGAGGTGGTCGAGCGCGCCGACCCGCATATCGGCCTGCTGCATCGCGGCACCGAGAAGCTGATCGAATACAAGACCTATCTCCAGGCCGTCCCCTATTTCGATCGGCTCGATTACGTGTCGCCAATGTGCCAGGAGCACGCCTACGCGCTCGCGGTCGAGAAGCTGATGGGCATCGAGCCGCCGCCGCGCGCCAAGATGATCCGTATCCTCTTCGCCGAGATCACGCGCATCCTCAATCACCTCCTCAATCTCACCACCTTCGCGCTCGATGTCGGCGCGATCACGCCGCTGCTCTGGGGCTTCGAAGAGCGCGAGAAGCTTATGGAGTTCTACGAACGCGTCTCGGGCGCGCGGCTCCATGCAGCTTATTTCCGTCCCGGCGGCGTGCAGCAGGACATGCCCGCGGGGCTCTCCGACGACATCTACGCGTTCATCGAGCAGTTTGGAGCGCGCATCGACGATCTCGAAAAGCTCCTCACCGAGAACCGCATCTTCAAGCAGCGCACCGTCGACATCGGTAAGGTGACGGCGGCGCAGGCGCTCGATTGGGGTTTTAGCGGCCCGATGCTGCGCGGCTCGGGCGTGCCGTGGGATTTGCGCAAGGCTCAGCCCTATGACGGCTACGAGACGATGGATTTCGACATTCCCATCGGCAAGAACGGCGACTGCTGGGACCGCTATCTCGTCCGCATGGAAGAGATGCGGCAATCCTTAAAGATCATGAAGCAGGCGCTCGACCGCATGCCGTCGGGGCCCGTGCGCGTCAACGATCGCAAGGTCATGCCGCCGCCGCGCGGCGAGATGAAGTCGTCGATGGAAGCGCTGATCCATCACTTCAAGCTCTATACCGAGGGCTATCACGTGCCGCCGGGCGAAACTTATACGGCGGTCGAGGCGCCAAAGGGCGAGTTCGGCGTCTATCTCGTCACGGATGGCGGCAACCGGCCCTATCGCTGCAAGATCCGCGCGCCGGGCTTTGCCTTTCTGCAAGGCCTCGAATTCATGGGCAAGGGCCATATGCTCGCCGACATCGTCGCGATCATCGGCTCGATGGATATCGTCTTCGGCGAGGTCGACCGATGAGCGATCACGGCAGCGGCGCGCCGTTCGAGCAACCGGTTAGCTTCGCCTTCACGCCGGAGAACCTGGCAAAGGCAAAGGCGTACATCGCAAAGTACCCGCCCGGCCGGCAGGCGAGCGCGGTGCTCTGGCTGCTTTATCTCGCGCAAGAGCAGCACGACAATTGGGTGCCGCGCGCGGCGATGGATGTGATTGCCGAGATGCTGGAGATGCCGCCGATCCGCGTCTACGAGGTCGCGAGCTTTTATACGATGTTCAACCTGCGTCCGGTCGGACGTCACTTCCTGCAGATATGCACGACGACGCCGTGCTGGCTGAGGGGCTCGGACGAGATCGTCGCGGCGTGCAAGAAGAAGCTCGGCATCGGTGTCGGCGAGACGACGCAAGACAAGAAATTCACGTTGTTCGAGGTCGAATGTCTTGGCGCTTGCGTCAACGCGCCGATCATCCAGGTCAATAACGGCGACTTCTACGAGGACCTCGATGGTCCGGCGACCGAGCGGCTGATCGATGCGCTCGCGCGCGGCGAGAAGCCGCCGGGGGGCTCGGTCAAAGGCCGCCAAGGCTCGGCGCCCGAAGGCGGACCGAAGACGCTCATTTCTCCCGATTTGCCGGGGCTCAAGTGATGCTCGCCGACAAGGATCGCATTTTCACCAATCTTTACGGCCAAGGCGACTGGCGCCTCGCCGGCGCGCGTGCGCGCGGCGATTGGGACGGCACCAAGGATCTCATCCTCAAGGGCCGCGATTGGATCGTGAACGAGGTGAAGGCGTCGGGGTTGCGCGGACGCGGCGGCGCGGGCTTTCCCACCGGCCTCAAATGGTCGTTCATGCCCAAGACCAGCGACCGGCCGCGCTATCTCGTCGTCAATGCCGATGAAAGCGAGCCCGGCACCTGCAAGGATCGCGACATCATTCGCAACGATCCCCACAAGCTGGTCGAGGGTTGCCTGCTCGCCGGCGTCGGCATGGGCGCGACCGCTTGCTATATCTATATCCGCGGCGAATTCGCGAACGAGGCGATCCGGCTGCAAGCCGCGATCGACGAGGCCTACGAAGCCGGTCTTATCGGCAAGAACGCCTGCGGCTCGGGCTACGATTACGAGATTTATCTACATCGCGGCGCGGGCGCTTATATCTGCGGCGAAGAGATGGCGCTCCTCGAATCGCTCGAGGGCAAGAAGGGCCAGCCGCGCCTCAAGCCGCCGTTCCCCGCGGGTGTCGGTCTCTACGGCTGTCCGACCACCGTCAACAATGTCGAGAGCATCGCGGTATCGCCGACCATCCTGCGGCGCGGCGCCTCGTGGTTTGCCGGCATCGGCCGGCCGAAGAACGAAGGCACCAAGGTCTTTTGCATCTCCGGCCACGTGAACAAGCCGTGCAACGTCGAAGAAGCGATGGGCATTCCGCTGAAAGAGCTCATTGAGACGCATGCCGGGGGCGTGCGCGGCGGTTGGGACAATCTGCTCGCCGTCATTCCGGGCGGCGCTTCGGTGCCGGTGATCCCCAAAGAAATCTGCGACACCGTGCTGATGGATTTCGATGCGCTGCGCGATGTGAAGAGCGGCCTCGGCACCGCCGCGGTCATCGTCATGGACAAATC
>DATGLO010000378.1:0-18566 GCA_035294105.1 Allostellaceae bacterium | reverse complement strand
TTGGAATTGACCACGCTGAGCGCGGTTGCCGAGGTCGCACTCGGCAGGTTGTAGACAAAATTCGCCTGGCCATTCGTCATCGGCGCCGTCGCCGAATTGTATTCGATGTTCTGGCCGACGAGGGGAAGGGCGGAGATGCTCTCGCCGGCGCCTTGCAGGGCTATCAGCTGCTGCAGATTGCTGTTGGTGTTGATCTGCTGCTCGACCTGGCTGAACTCGACCAACTGATTCGTGAACTGATCCGTGTCCATCGGCGACAACGGGTCCTGATTCTGCAACTGAGTCGTCAGCAGGGTGAGAAAGGTATTGAAATTCGAGGTGAGGCTCGCAGCGGCGTTGGCGGTCGAGGCCGATCCCGTGCTCGTCGCCGCGAGAGCGGCGGAAGTATTGGCGCCGACGGGTGTCGTTGTCATGACGATGTTCCTCAGACTTCGATATCGAGCGAACCGTTGTGGTAGCTCTGGCTCGCAAGGGTTGATCCGGTGGCGGAAAGATTGTCGCTGCCGGCGGCGAGGTAGGCGCTGCCCGAGGTGTTGCCGCCGCCGCGGCTGAATCCGCCTTGGGGCGAATTCTGGGCAAAGGATTGGGCATCGCCGCGCAGGTTGAAGCTGAGGCTGCTACTGTCGGCGTTGAGGCCGGCGTCACGCAGCGATTGCTGCAAGCTTCCCGAATCCTGCTTCAGCATGTTCAGCGTGTCGGAGCGGTCGGCGGATATCACCGCGCTGACCCGGCCGTCCTGCGTCAGGTTCAGCTTGACGTCGATCGTGCCGAGGCTCGCCGGCTTGAGCTGAATGCGGATCTCGTTGTTATCGGCAGCAAGCGCTTGCTTGAGATTAAGCGCGACTTGCTCGCCGACGGGGACATAAGGCGCGGCGGTGTGGACGGCGGCGTCGATTTGCGCCGGCGTCGAGATGGGCGCGTTTGGCTGAGCCGCCAATGCCGTGCTCGCCGCGCCGGCGTCGCCGCCATTGCCGCCACCGTTGGCGCTATCCGCGGCTGCGGTTGGGGTCGTGTTATCGGCGCCTTGATTCCCCGCACTGCCGGTCGGGGATTGGTCGGCCGCGACATGGCTGGGATGGAGCGCCGCTGTTGCGCCGGCTGTCGCGGCACCGGGAGAGGGCGGCATCGGCGCGTCGCTGGGATCGGTCGCGGGCTTTTGCGCCGCGTCGGCGCCGGTTTTTGCTGGCGCGCCCGCCGGCGTTTCCGGCGTAGCGGCGTTCAGAAGATGCGGTGGCACCGTGGCCATCGTCGCGCTGGGCTGCGAGGCGTAGATTGGTGCGCCGGCCGCGATCCGCGCGTTGACGCTGGCGCCGAAATCGGTGCTGTTGCCGTTCGTGCTGCTAGCGCCGTTTGTGCCGCTAGCGCCGTTCGCATCGTTGGTGCGGTTCCCAGCATCTGCGGCCTGCGGATCGGAGGCCGGGAGCACGGGATTGCTCGGGATCGAAGTGCCGTTGAGCAAAAGCTGATTGGCGTTCGTCGCCGAGGCGGCCGAAGGGTCGCCGTTGGACGGCGTCGCGGGAGCGGCTTGATTAATGGCGGCCGTCGGGACGATCGTCGTGGCCGTCGGTGCCGTCATATACGGCGTGGCCGCGGTCGAGTTGCCATTGTTGTTATTCGCGCTGCCGGGTTTGTTGTTGTTCGCGGGCGTGACGGCAGGCGGCGTGTTGCCGGCCGGCGCCGAGGCGAGCAAGGACGCGTTGTCGGGCGCGAGCAGGGCGAGGAATCCGTTCGCGCTGGCTTGCGGTTGCGCTTGGCTTGCCTGCCGCTGCGGCGGGCTTGGCGTCGAAATGGCGGGTTGCGCGATCATCTGCACATCCGAGTAGTCTCGCGCAGTTGTCAGCAAAGCACATGCCATCGCGACCGCGCGAAGCAAGCGCTTGATAAGCCGCGAGATTTCCTTCGCGGGCGATCGCCGACAGGAGTTCGGGCGGCAAACCGTGCCGACAGCAAGCGGGCAAGTTTTGCCTTCGACGCCGTGCGAACGCAGCGCGAAACGCGCCGTCGCGCACGGCAAATTTTACCCGACCGGCAAATTCTTCCCGGCAGATATTGCCGACACGGCCGCGCCGACGCGTCGCAGAAGCCCGCAATTTATCTGGCATTTTAAGAGAATGTCAGTCGATTTGTCCGATAAGAGCGGCATCCAAAGGGCTCGGGGCGATGGTCGCTACGAGGCTGAGGGGGTCGCGAAGCGACCTTTCACGATCTCTAGAAGAGAAGGAAGGCATGCATGTCTAATATCGTTCTCGGGGCTGCCACCCAGCAAAACTTGCTGGCGTTGCAGAACATCAACAATCAGTTGGATACCACGCAGAACCATCTGGCGACCGGTCTTTCGGTTGCTTCGGCAACCGACAACGCCGTCGCCTATTTCCAAGCGCAATCCTTGAGCGACCGCGCGGCGGACCTTACCAGCCGCAAATCCGCGATCGACCAGGGCATTCAGTCGCTGACCACCGCCACGCAGGGCATCACGAGCATCGTCTCGATCCTGCAGCAGATGGAAGGCATCGTGAATGGCGCTTCGACGCAGACCGCGACTCAGCGCGCCGCGGCCGATACGCAGTTCAATACCCTCGGCCAGCAGCTGAGCACCTTGCTCAATGACGCGAGCTATCAGGGCCTCAACCTCGTCAATTCCACCGCGACGAACCTGACCTTGCAATTCAGCATCACCTCGACCTCGGTGATGAAGATCACGGGTCAGAACCTGCTGTTCTCGAAGCTGGTAACGGGCGGCAAGACGACCGCGGTGATGGGCTCTCAGTCGGCCTCGAAGTTGATCAGCGTCAAGTTCTCGGCGGTGAGCAACAAGATCTCTCTGTTCACCAACATCTACAATGCCCTGCAGACCGCGGTGTTCAAGGCCCAGGCGGCGGCGCAAAGCCTCGGCCAGAACGTCGACTTCCTGCAGACCCGGTTGTCGTTCACCGAGCAATACATCACCACGCTCCAGGGCGGCGCGTCCGACCTGACCGTGGCCGATGTCAACCAGGAGAGCACCAACCTGGTCACGTTGCAGACCCGCCAACAGCTCGCCATTCAGTCGCTGTCGATCGCGACCGCATCCGAGCAGGCGGTTCTCCGTCTTTTCCACTAAGCGACGGACCAAGCCTAACAAAGCATCGGGCGGCCTTCGGGCCGCCCTTTTTTCTGCTCGCTCGACGGCGCCTAGCCAACCAGGTCTCGCGCAGGGCCGTCCCGCTCCGCGCGCTTTTCGCGAGCGTCCTCCGGGGATCGGCGGCTGCGAGCGAGACCTAACATGAAGTAACCTTCGCTTAAGCTGGCTTTTCGGGCGGCGCCGACGGGTGTGGTAAAGGCGCGTTAATCGCGGGAGGACGGCACGATCCTTGCCAAAGGGCACGCAGGGCTGCGAAGCGGCTCTGCTTGAACTCTAGAAGGATCTCACTCCATGTCTAACATCGTCCTTGGGTCTGCCACGCAGTCGAACCTGCTGGCGTTGCAGAACATCAACAATCAGTTGGATACGACGCAGGGCCATTTGGCCACCGGTCTCGATGTTGCATCGGCGACCGACAACGCCGTCGCCTATTTCCAAGCCCAGTCCTTGAGCAATCGCGCGGCCGACCTGGCGAACCGCAAATCCGCGATCGACCAGGGCATTCAATCTCTGACCGCCGCGACAAACGGTATTTCGAGCGTCGTCTCGATCCTGCAGCAGATGGAAGGCATCGCGAATGGCGCCGCGACCCAGACTGCGGCGCAGCGTGCCGCGGCCGATACGCAGTTCAATACCCTCGGCCAGCAGCTGAGCACCTTGCTCAATGACGCGAGCTATCAGGGCCTCAACCTCGTCAATTCCACCGCGACGAACCTCACCGTTCAGTTCAGCATCACCTCGACCTCGTTGATCAAGATCACGGGTCAGAACCTGCTGTTCTCGAAGCTGGTGACGGGCGGCAAGACGACCGCGGTGATGGGCTCTCAGTCGGCCTCGAAGTTGATCAGCGTCAAGTTCTCGGCTGTGAGCAACAAGATCTCCCTGTTCACCAACATCTACAATGCCCTGCAGACCGCGGTGTTCAAGGCTCAGGCCGCGGCCCAGAGTCTGGGCACGAACGTGAACTTCCTGCAAACCCGCTTGAGCTTCACGCAGGATTACATGACCACCCTCAATCAAGGCGCCAGCGATCTCACCGTTGCCGACGTCAACCAGGAATCGACCAACCTCGTGACGTTGCAGACCCGCCAACAGCTCGCCATTCAGTCGCTGTCGATCGCGACCGAGTCCGAGCAGGCGGTGCTCCGCCTGTTCCACTAATCGGTAGGCCTTTCTTCTTAAGGGAAACGGGCGGCTTCGGCCGCCCGTTTTTCGTTAAGACTTTCGTAAGCGCGAACGGGGTAGAACGGGGCTACGGATCAAACCCGAGAGCAGTAGAATGCCGCTCACCATCAATCTCAAGCCGCGCGAGCGGCTCATCGTCAACGGCGTCGTTATCGAGAACTCGGGGCAGCTCGCCAAGATTCTCATCCACAACAACGCCGCCCTACTTCGCGAAAAAGACATCATCACCGAAGAGCAGGCGACCACGCCGGCGCGCCGGATCTATTTCGCGATTCAGTGCGAATACCTGTTCCCCGGCAAGGACGATCTATTTTTACCGATCATTTATCGGTTTCTTACAGAGTTCGGCGACGCGGCGCCGAGCACGGTTAATCTCGTGCAGGAAATCCGCGGTTTTGTCGAGACAGGGCAACATTATCGAGCTCTCAAATCAGCGAAGCAGCTGATCGCACGCGAACAGGAGATCATGAATGACGTCGCCAGCGAAGGCCTATCCAAGAACCCCTGAACCGGGCAATCCCGCTCGTACAGAGGCCTGGGCCCTGCTCGAGGCGGCGCGTCAGTTGCATCAGAGCAAGGACGGGCCGATCGAGGATTTTCGCGCCGCTTTACGCAAGAATTGGCGGCTATGGACGATCTTCCAGGCGAGCCTCAGCGAGGCGGATTGCACTGTTCCGTTGCCGATCCGCCGTAATCTGCTGGGGCTTTCGAACTTCATCGATCGCCAGACCGCCAATCTCTTGGCGGTGCGCGACCCGAAAAAGGTCGACGTTTTGGTGAATATCAATCGCCAAATCAGCGAGGGACTTCTTGAAGGCCAGCGCGCCGCTCGCGCCAGCCAGCAAGCGTCCAATCCCGCGCCGGCCGATCGCCAGCTCGAATCCATCTAATCCGTTCGCCATGACCTGGCTCTCGCAAGCGGACGGCAGGACGTCGCCTGACGATCGCTTGCGCGACGTCACCGACAATCTCAACCGCAAAGACGCGGTCGCGGCGCTGGCGCTGCTGAAGCCGATGCTCTCGGGGACGCCGAGCATTGCCGCGCGTTTCGCGCTGGCGATGACCGCGTGGCGCCTCGATCGCTTCGACTGGGCCTTGTCCTTGCTGCACGAATGTCACGCCGAGGCGCCGGATAACGGTGGCGTCGCCGAGGCGCTCGCCTCCTTGCAGGCGCAGCTCGGACAACTCGAGGAGAGTCTTTTTACCGGCAAGCTCGCGACAGCGCTCGGCGACGACGCGGCTTTGGCGGCGCTGGTACCGACCGATTATCCGGGCTTCGACAAGGCTTTTCTCTCGATCGTCGAGCATCCGCTGCTCGAAAAAGCGCGTAGCGCCTTTGCCGAGGGCAAGCTCGAACGCGCCGTGGAATTCGCGCGCCAGCACGTCGTGATCGAGCCGAAGCACATCGAGGGCCGCGCCTTTTACGCCGAATGTCTGATGCGGGCGCGCGCGGCAGGCGCCGCCGCCGAGACCCTGGCCGTTCTCGAGGATGTTGCGCCGGCCGCGGACGTCGCCAGCCTCTATGCTCGCGCGCTGACCGCCGTGGGCGAGCGCCAGGCTGCTCTGCGCTGGCATCAGCAGGCGGCGGAATCCGCCAAAGACGATGCGCGGGTCCTCGCGGCGCAAATCGCCGATGCGCCGTTTCTCGGTATCGAGCCGAAGCGGCTCGCGAGAATGTCGGCGGATTGGCTGGCGCAGTTCGCGCTTGCGCCGCAGCCCGCGCGCAAGCACATCTCGGGCCGCAGGCTGACCATCGGCTACCTCGTCTCGGCTTTCGTCGATCCCGAAGACGCGATTGCGGTCGCTGCCGTTGCACGCGCTCACGATCGTGCGCGGGTCACCGTGCTCGGCTTCGGGCTCGGCAATCAAACCGCCGAGCAGAATGCCGCTCTGATCGGCGCCTTCAGCAAATGGCGCGACATCGGCGCGCTCGATCCAGCGACCCTGGCGCGCACCCTCTCGGGCGACGGTGTCGACGTGCTTGTCGATGCCGGCGGTTTCGCCTCGGCGCAGCAACTCCGCGCGCTGACGCGTTTCGCGACCGGCCTGCGCGTATCCTGGCTCGGGAATCCCGCCGGCTGTCTCGCGCCGGCTTACGACGCGCGGTTGGCCGCCGCCGATTATCCCGTGCTCGACGCACGTCCAGCGGCCACGCGCGGTGAAGCAACGATTGCCTTTGGCGCCGACGCGACGCTCGCCCAGCTCGATGCCCGGACGATCTCGCTCTGGTCGGCGGTGCTGGCGCTCGTGCCCGACGCAAAGCTGGTGCTGCGCGCCCGCGACATGGAAAACAAAGCCAATCTGTCGCGCCTCATCGCGCACTTCGGCGAGACCTTGGCGGCGCGCATCGATCTTCGCGCGGTCGCAAGGGCATGCGAATTCTATCAGGCCATCGATATCGCTTTGTTGCCGCTTTCCGGCGCCTCGCCGCGCGCCGCGGCCGAGGCGTTGGCGAATGGCGTGCCTGCCGTCGCCCTGGCGGGCAGCGGTTACGGCGCTTTCCTTTCCGGCCGCGGCTTGGAAAAACGTTTCGTCGCCCAGGACATGGCTCATTACGTTTCGCTCGCGGCGGCTTTGGCGAACGGCCCCGAGGCGCGGATCCTGCCCGCCATCGAGAGCGGCGCGGCGAAACTTGCGCGGGCGATCGAAGAACTCGGCGCCTCGTTCAACCGCCGGGAGAATGCCGCATGAACGCCGCCGCCGCGCGCGCCGCTTTCGCCGAGCGCTTTCCGGAGATCGCTGCGCTGCTCGATCGCCCGGGCGCCGTTTCTTCCTCGCTGATCGAGGAGCAGGGCGAGATCGTCGACGCGACGGTCAATGACGCGCGGCTCTACAACGGCGACGCCCGCGATTTCGCCGCCAAGCAGGTCGATGCCTTTATGGCGAAGCCCTTGCGGCTGTTCATGGATCGGCCGACCGATGCCGGCCTCGTCAGTCCGATTTGCGTGCGCCTCCATGACGAGCTCGGCGCTTTCCTCGTCGAGCGCGGCCATGAGGAGATTAGCCGCCAAGTAAGCGACGATTCTCCGCGCTATCTAATCGTTTTCGGCCTCGGCCTCGGCCATCACATCGAAGAGCTGGTCAAGCGCACCAAGGCGCGCTGGCTGATCGTCGCCGAGCCGATCACCGATTTCATCGCGCATTCGTTTCATACTGTCGACTGGCCGCGCCTCTTCGCCCATTTCGAAGGGCAAGGCGGCGGCGTCGAGATCGTCACCAAGATCGATCCGGGCGAGATGGTGTCGGCGATCGTGCGCTACATGTCGGCGCAGGGCATCCCTTACGTCGACGGCAGTTTCGTCTTTACGCATTACCCGCTCTGGGCTTTCAGCGAAGGCCGTAACCGGCTTTACGAGGCCGTGGAGTTCGCTTTCATCAATCGCGGCTTCTTCGAAGACGAGCTGGTCATGATGACCAACGCGGTGACGAATTTCGCCGCGGGGCCCGCCTGGCTGATCGAGGGACGGCCGCGCTTGCACCGGCCCGAGCTCGCCGTGATCGTCGGCGCCGGCCCGTCGCTCGACGAAGGCTTGGAGCGGCTCAAGGCGATTCGCGACAAGGTCGTGCTGTTCTCCGCGGGCACGGCGCTGCGGCCGCTCTTGCGCAATGGCTTCGTGCCCGACTTCCACTGCGAGCTCGAGAACGTGCCGGCAACGGTCGATGCACTGAAAGAGGCGGGGACATACGGCGACCTGTCGCAGATCACGCTGATGGCGTCGGCCACCGTCGATCCGCGCATCCCGCCGATGTTTCGCGAGACGATCTATTTCTTCCGCGATTCCGTGAGCTCGACCATGATCCTCGGCGAGAAGCACCTGCCGATCGCCGGCGCAACGCCGACATGCGTCAACATGGCGCTATCGATGGCGGCATTCTTCGGCTTCACCGACATGGCGCTGTTCGGCGCCGATTGCGGCATCCGTCCCGGTAGCGACGATCACGCCAAGGATACGGTCTATCGCGATATCGGCGTGTTCCAGAAAGAAGGCGCTGTCGACGAGCGCTATCCGATGGAGGTGGAGGGTAATTTCGGCGGCATCGCGCGCACCAACTGGATCTACGATTCCTGCCGGCTCATGTTGTCCGAGGTGATCGAGCTCCGGCGCCTCAATGTCGTCAATGCGAGCGACGGCGCCTTCATCCCCTTCGCGGTGCCGCGCGTGCCGGAAGCGATCGATCCGCCGGGATCGGCGCTCGACCGCGCCGCCGTCCTCGCGGCGCTGAAGCGCTCGCTCGACGAGATCACGCCGGCCGCGATGTTCGCCGAGACCGATCTGAAGAAGGTCGCGCGGCAAGCCGACCGCATGTTCGCCGATCTCGATTCCGCCCTCGAGCGATTGGGGCGCGACGCGCCTGATTTTGCTGCCGTCTATCGCGCCATGACGGCGTTCCTCGCCGACGCCGGCAGCCGCTACGCTCATGCCGACTCGATCATAAGCGGCTCGCTGACGGCACTGCCGCGGATCGCCATGTTCTTCGGCTTCCGGATTGCAGACCCTGGGTTACGTTCAGAACTATTTTCTTTGTTTATCAAAGAGTTCCGACTAACTCTTGATAAGATGAAAGAAGAAACCGCAAAAGCGTTCGAGCGCCTTGCCGCGCTTGCCGACGCCGGCGCCACCGACGATGAAGCGGCGCAGCGACGCCGCGCCTAGCTCTTTCAGAAGCCGCGCTCCGCGGCCTGACGCGCTCGCTATTGCGCAAGACAGGCTTAAGCGAAGAGCGAGAGGACAGCCGGCGTCTGGCCGAGCTGAGTTTCGGCGGTCTTGGCGGTTTCGCCGACGGCGTTCGAGAGCGCTCCGAACACCGAGGTGACCTGGGTCGGCGGGTTGAGGATGCTGTTCAGCATGCTCGAGGTCTCGCCGGTATTGCCCATATTCAACTCGATCAGATGCAGCTCGTTTTGTTCGTTCACCTGGAGTTGCTGCGCTTCCTTGGTCGTCTCGGCGGTGGCGTTATCCTGCTCTTGCGACAGCATCGTCTGAAGCGCGTTGATCTGGCCGTCGAGCGCGCTGGCCTGGCTGCTGGCGATCGTCTGGTTCGAGCCGTTGATTTTGAGGATGTTTTCGATGAGGTTCTGCGCCGTCGTCACATCGGCGGTCGCCGCCGCTTGCCCGGCCGGCGTCGAGAGGTTGTAGCTCGCGCTCGATTGGATGCTGAAGCCATTCATCTTGAGCAGGCCGATGCCGTCGTTCTGGAACAGCGGGTTATAGGCCGCCACGCCCAAATCCGAGAGATCGGTGTTGAGCGCCGTGAGCGCGTTGTCGAAGCCGGTGCCGTCGCTGTTGCTGACCGCTTGCGCCATCGTGTTGAGCTGGCTCGTCATATCCGCGAGGATCGTGCCATTGGTGCCGAAGGTCGTCTCGGCCTTGCTGACCGCCGATTGCTGCGCTTGCAGCGAATTGATCTGTTGCTGCGAATAGTTGACCGACACCTGATCGACCGGATTTTGAATCGCCGCGAGCTGTCGGTTGAGCTGGTTCTGCAGGTCTTGCGAAATCTCGGCAAGCTGTGTGTTCTGCGTCAACGCCGCAGAATCCTGCGCCATTGTGTAGAGCGTGTTGATCAGCGAGTTGCCCGTCGAGAGAGGCGTCGTGGTGCTCATGACTTCCGGCCTCCACAATCGGCCGACGAGGTTGCCGGGCGGTTAATGTCCTAGCGTTGGCGGCGGGATTCGTTGATCAGCGCCAGCTCGGGCTCGCGGCTGAGGATATCGGCCGCGACATGCCAGCTTTGGCCCGCCGTGCCTTCGGGCAGCCGGTCGTAGACGGCGCGCAGGAAGGCGAGGTCCTCGGGATAGTCGAGCGTCCAGCGCTGCGCCGCGAGCTCGCCGCCCGGGCCGGGCAGGTTAACGCGATGGTAAGCACGATTGCGGCGGATCCACGGCGTCACATGCTCGTGGTCTTCCGCCGCGGTCGCGGTCGCCGCCGCCTCGTCGAGCGCTTCGATCGTAAAGGCCTCGCAATCGAGGCCGTGCGGCCAGGACGGCGGCATATTGTTGGCGGCGTAGTCGGCCTCCGTCTCGGCGCGCAGCCGCAGCACCGCAGCGCAGACATCCGGGTCGATGAGGGGGCAGTCGCTGGT
Organism: Allostellaceae bacterium; assembly: GCA_035294105.1. Taxonomy (GTDB): domain Bacteria; phylum Pseudomonadota; class Alphaproteobacteria; order ATCC43930; family CGMCC-115725; genus CAIKMD01. The sequence continues at coordinate 8,176 of DATGLO010000378.1, read as the reverse complement.
CACGCGCAGGATGATATCGGCATCGACCGCGTGCGCCGCGCCGTGATAGCGGGCGAGGACGTCTTTTTCGGAGCCGCGAAAAACGGTCACGTCGAGTTTTTGCGCCAGCGCCGCGACCGCATCGCCGTCGGCGCCTTCGACAGTCGCGCAGACGACCGCATCGACCCCGGCGATCGCGCGGCAACGCCGCAGCACGTGATCGAGGACAGGTGCATGGCCGAGCGTTTCGAGGACTTTGCCCGGCAGCCGGGTCGAGCCGACGCGCGCTTGAACGATGCAAGCGGTGCGCGGCGCGGAATTCATGACGCTTGCTTTCGCGCCGCACGAAGCCCGAGCAGCTCGGCAAGGGTTGCGACCACAAAATCGACGTCTTCCGCACCCATGCCGACGAAAAGCGGCAGCGACAGCGTGCGGCGATAATAAGCCTCGGCACCCGGCAACACGCTTGCGCCGTAACGCTCGCGATAATAGGGATGGCGGTGCACCGGAATGTAATGGACCTGGCTGCGGATGCCGCGTTCCTCGAGCGCGCGAATGAGCTGGCCGCGGCTCAACCGGCTGTGGGCGAAATCGATCAGCACGCTGTAGAGGTGCCACGCGGCGCGGCAGTGCGCCTGACGCGCGATCGGCTTGACGAGCGGCGCGAATTCGCTGAGCAGCGCGTCGTAGCGGGCGGCGAGGCGCTGCCGCGTCGTCACGAATTGCGCGAGCTTGCCGAGCTGGCTGTTGGCGAGGGCGCAGTTGATATCGCTGAGGCGGTAATTGAGGCCGAGCACGACCATCTCGTAATACCAGGGATTGAACTGCGCGCTATCGAACCCCGCCTCTTTGTCGATCAGCTGCGCCGGGTCGCGCACGACGCCGTGATTGCGGAACATCGCTATGCGGCGGGCGAGCTCAGGCTGATTGGTGAGCGCTGCGCCGCCTTCGCCGGCGGCGATGGTCTTGACTGGATGGAACGAGAAGACGGTGATGTCGCTGTCGGCGCAGGAGCCGATCGGCTGCCACGCGCCGTCATGGCGCCGATAGAAGCTGCCGAGCGCATGACAGGAATCTTCGACGATCGCCAGGCCTTCCGCGCGCGCACGGGCAGCGATGGCCGGGAGATCGGCGCATTGGCCGGCGAGATCGACCGGGAAGACCGCGGCGGCGCGTTTGCCGGCGCGCTTCAGGCGCGCAAGGGCCGCCTCGAATTCCGCGATGCCCATGAGACCGCTCTCCGGGTCGCAATCGGCGAAGCAGATCTCGGCGCCGGCAAGGCGCGGCGCGTTGGCGGTGGCGGCGAAGGTGAGGGTCGGCACGATCACGGTGTGATCGGCGCCGAGGCCGAGCGCGAGGCTGGCGAGGTGCAGGGCCGCCGTGCCGTTGGCGCAGCTTATCGCCTGCGCGGCGCCGCATTGCCGGGCCAGAGCGGTTTCGAAGTCACGGACCAGCGGACCGGTGGTGAGCCAATCGCCGCGCAGCACCTCGGCCACGGCGGCGATATCGGCTTCGTCGATGGCGTGCCGGCTATAGGGCAGAGGCCGGGCGGCGGACATCAGTGTGCTTCCGCGATCAGAGCCTTCAGCCGCGGCGCATCGAGCCAATCGCTGTTGCTGTCGCTGGCGAAGCGGAAGCCCTCGGCAACCGGCGTTGCGCCGGAGGAGGCGTAGCGGTCGCGCTGCCACCAGGCGAAGCTCGGCTCGATCACATAGCGGTCGTCGAGCTCGAGGGTCTGGCGGGAATCATCGTCGGTGATCATGACCTCGTGCAGCTTCTCGCCGGGCCGGATGCCGACGATCTTGATCGGCAGTTTCGGCGCGAGCGCCTTGGCGAGGTCGGTGATCCGCATGCTGGGAATTTTGGGAACGAAGATTTCGCCGCCATACATCAGCCCGAGCGAGGTGATGACGAAATTCACGCCTTGCTGCAGCGTGATCCAGAACCGGGTCATGCGCTCGTCGGTGACGGGAAGGAATTCCGCGCCTTCCTCGATCAGCTTCTTGAAAAAGGGAATGACGCTGCCGCGCGAGCCGACGACATTACCGTAGCGCACCACGGCAAAGCGCGTGCTGCCGGCGCCGGCCAAATTGTTGCCGGCAATGAAGATCTTGTCGGAAGCGAGCTTCGATGCGCCATAAAGGTTAATCGGGTTGGCGGCCTTGTCGGTCGATAGGGCGATGACCCGCGGCACATCGTTGCGGATCGCCGCGCGGACTACGTTCTCGGCGCCCGAGACATTGGTGCGGATGCATTCGAAAGGGTTGTACTCGGCGGCGGGAACCTGCTTCAGCGCCGCGGCATGGACGATGAAGTCGACGCCGCGCGTCGCCAGCTCGAGCCGGTCGGCGTCGCGCACGTCGCCGATGAAAAAGCGCATGCGGTCGAGGCCGAGCGGCACGAGGCTCTGTTGCATCTCGTACTGCTTGTATTCGTCGCGCGAGAAGACGATGACGCGGCGCGCGCGGCTATGGCGCAACAGAGTGTCGACGAGGCGGCGACCGAAGGAGCCGGTGCCGCCGGTGATCAGCACCGACTTATCGTCGAACTGCCGCATTGCGGCGCCGATATGCTCGCCGAAGGCCTGGATGCGGCCTTTGCCGCCCGCGAGCGCAGGCGGAGGAGAAGCGGCTTGCGGCAACAGCGCCTCCGGGGCGCGCGCACGAGGGGCGGTCTTGGTGTTCTGAGCCATCGGTATCGAGACACTTTCGCAAAAAGAATGGCCGATAGTGGCCGCGTCTTGGTTAATAGGAGGTTGACGGCGCCGGCACCGCGGGCGCGATCGGCCGGCTCAGCCGGTCAAGTATTTGGCAAGGCTCAGCGATTGCAGGACGTTGATGGTCTGGTAGGACGCCTCGAGCTGGGTCTGCAGCGTGTTGAGCTGGGTGATGGCGGTCGCGCTGTCGACCTGCTCGATATTGTTCAGCGAGGTTTTGGCGAGGGTTATCGCGTTCTGATGTGCCGTGCTGAGCTGGTTGAGGTCGGCCTGCTGCTCGCCGTTGGTGGCGACGAGCTGCTGGACGGCCTCCGCGGCGTTGCCGAGCAGCTGCTGGCCTGTATTGACGTTGGCGACGTCGTTTGCGTTGGCCTGCGACAGCGGCGTCGAATCATTGGCGAAGAAATTGAGGACCTGAATGATCTGCGCGAAGGCGGTGTTGTTGCCGTCGATGCCGTATTGCAGGTTGACGTTGTTGTCGACCGTTGCCGAAGCGATGCCGTTATCGCCGCCGTAATAGGCCGTGCTGAGGGGGATCGCGGAGAGCAGGGGGTTCGAGTTGACCGCAGGCAGCCCGGCGGGATTGAAGGTGGGCGTGCCGGTCTGATTGCCCGAGAAGATATAGGTGTTGCCGTTCTGGGTGTTGAGATAGCTGCCGAGTTCGGTGAGGAGCTGCTGCGCGGTCTCTTGGACGCTCGCGCCGTCGGGAGAAAAAGCGTCGTTCGCGAGCGTGCCCTGGAAGCTGGTCGCGATCTTGGCGATGTTTTGCAGCGCGAGGCTCTGCGTCTGGAGCGACGTGTTCACCGTGTTGATGGTGTTGATGTAGCCCTGCTGCAGCGATTGGGTCGCCGTCAGATCGACGACTTCGGCGGCTTGCGGCGCGATTCCCGCGTAGGTCTGGCTATTCTGGCCGGTCGAGATCTGGGTCGACAGGTTTGTCACCTGTGCCTGCATCTGCTGCAGATACTGCAGCATCTGGTTCTGCTGCTCGATCGTGCTGACGTTGCTCGTCATCGGCGTTTATCCCTAGTTCCCGATGTTCATCAGAGAGTCGTACATCGCCTGAATGGTCGATATGACGCGCGCGGAAGCGCCGTAGGCGTTCTGATAAACCGTCAATTTCATGAGCTCCTGGTCGAGATTGACCCCGGTTTCGGATTGGAGCTGGTTCTGCATCTCCGTCTGGAGCTGGGACTGATAGGTGTTGTTCTGGCTTGCCGCCGCGGCCGAGGTCGCCGCCTGACCGATAATCTGCGCGGCGTAATTCGAAAGGTTGGTCGTCGAGCCCGAGGTGAAATTGCCGGCGGCCGCGAAATTCGTGTTGGCGGTGAGATTGGTCGCGATCGTCGAGGCGATGGTCGGGTCGGCGCCGCTGATGCCGTTGTAGAGCAGCCCATTGTCGGAAACGAGCGACGGGTTGACCTCGATCGTGGCCGCGTTGTCCAGCCCGCCGGCGATGTCCACATTGGCGAAGAAATGATTGGCGTCGTTGGTGACGTTGGTGCCGCTGTTGGTGGTATTGAGGTTGGCGTCGGTCGTGACGTTGTAGAGCGCGTTGGTGAACTGATTGAGCTCGTCCGTCACGTTGGGAAGCGTGGTATCGCGCAGCTGCAGCAGGGCGCCGATCTCGCCGCTTGTCGTCGACGATGTGACGTCGGTGCCGTTGAGGGTCAGGTTCGACATCGGCGTCCCCGCAGTTACGGTCCCCGACTGGGTGTAGCCGAATTGCGATACGCTGCTGCCGTCCACCAGTACTTGGCCGGTGCCCGCGGTCATCACCACCATCGTGCCGTCGGGACGGGTATAGGTGGTGACGCCGATGAGCTGCGCCATCTGCTGCACCGCCTGATCGCGCTGATCCTGCAAGGTCGCGACCGACTGCCCTTCGGCCTGAAGCTGGACGATCGATTGATTCAGCGTCGCGACGGTGCTCATCGCATTGTTGAGTGTCGTCACATCGGTCGCGATCTGGCTATCGGTGCTGGCGCGCAGCGACTGGATGCCCGACGAGAAGGAATTGAGCTCCTGCGCCAATTGCTGGCCGGCGTTGACGGCTGCGCTCTGCGCGACCGGGTCCTCGGGGGTCGCGGCATCGGTCTGCATCGCGTTGATGAAGCTGTTGAGCGCGTTGCTGAAGCCGCTGCTGCCGCCGACCTGGCCGAAAAGGCTCTGAAGCTGCGTCAGATAATTGTTCGTCGCCGAAGCCGCGGCGGCAACGCTCGTTTGCGTCGCCAGATTGGCGGTGAGGAGCTGATCCGCGACGCGCTGGATGACGCCGGTCTCGACGCCGACGCCGCCCGCCGGGGTGGTGACCGACATCTCGGCGGCGGTCTCTTCGGAATAACCCGGCGTTTGCGCGTTGGCGATATTCGCGGAAAGAACTTGGATCTGGGTTTGCGTCGCGCGCAAACCGCTGGCAGCGTCCTGAATGGCGAGATCGAGGCTCATGGCGAGACGACTCTAAAGACGACGATCGACGGTGACCCCGGCAAGCGTCGAACGCCGCAGGGTCGCCGGGGCATTCGGCCGCGGGCGCATATAGCCGTTCTTTGCGCTTTGCCGGCGCTCGATATGGCCGACGATCGCGCTAACGAGCTTGTCCGTCGCGGCATGGCCGACGCGCAGCGCCATCTCGTTGGCGATCGCGGCATCGCCGAGGCGCTTGCTGATCGCGCGCCATTGGTCCTTGAGCGGCTTCGCGACCGGTGCCTTGGGATCGATCGATTTGAGCGTGGTGCCGCAGAGCTTCGTGAGGCGCAGCTTGTCGGCCTGCAGCGGCGCGATTTCGTTGATCCGCATCGCGCGTAGCAGGCGCGTTTCCTGCTCGAGCAAGGCGGTCAGCTCGCTTGCCACGGCGCAAAGGCCGGGAATGCCCGACGGCGTGCTGCCGGCGGCGGGAGACGGGGCGGGTTTCGCAGAAAGCGCCATCATCACCTCTGCTGCTCTTTTTCTTGCATCTTGAGGATTTCGCGTGTGACTTCCGCGCCGATGCCGGTCGTGCCGCGTTGCGCCGCGACCTTGCTGTATTGCTGGATCATCATCGAGCGATAGATGCTCTCGCCCGAGCCGCCGCCGAACAGCGGGTCGGCATCGAGGCCCGAGAACATGTTCTCGAAGGCCTGCGACAGGAAATAGGCTTCGAAATCCTGCCCGGCCTTTTTGGCCGCGGCGACATTGAGATTGCTGCCGATGGTCGGCGCGCCTTGCTGCGCCAGCGAAGCGGTCGCGAGAACGGCGTCGGTGCTGCTCATCACATCACCTCGATATCGGCTTGCAGCGCGCCGGCGGCTTTGATCGCCTGGAGGATCGAGATCATGTCCCGCGGCCCGACGCCGAGCGCGTTGAGGTTGTTGACCAGCTCTTGCAGGCTCACCCCGCCATTGACGACCGCCATGCGGTGATCGCTCTGCTCGTCGACCTGGATGTTGGTCCGCGGCACGACGACCGTGCTGGCGCCGCCGCCGGGCGTGAATTGCACGTTGTTGCTGCCGGGCGCGCCGGGCAAAGCGGGATTGTTCGGTTGCGGCGCGGCATAAGGCTGCGTCGTGCCCTGGCCTTGCAGGGTCGAGTTGCCAGGGGCCTGAGCAAAGGGACCGCTTGCCGGCGGCTGGATCGGGTTGAAGATCGGATTCGGATTCTGCAACGTTCCCGTAGCGCCGAGCGGCGCGAAAGTCGTCGGCTGGCCGGCCGGCGCGAAGGCATTGGGTTGCGAGACTTGCGGCGTCTCGGTGATCTTCACGGTGAGATTGCCCTGAGCGACGGCGACCGTGCTGATGCGGACGTTCTCGCCCATGACGATGATGCCGTTCTGCTCGTCGATCACGACCTTCGCGACCTCGTCGGGCTCGACCTCGAGCTGCTCGATATCGGTCATCAGATCGACGATGTCCTGCTTCATCGACGCCGGAACATCGAGCACCACGGTCGACGGATCGGTCGGGTGCGCGATGTCCTCTTTCATATGCGCGTTGATCACCTCGGCGACGCGGCGCGCGGTGGTGAAGTCGGGGTTGTGCAGCATCAGGTTGACACTGTGCAGGTCGGAGAGCTTGAAGCCGACCTCGCGCTCGACGATCGCGCCGGTCGGGATGCGGCCCGCGGTTGGCACGCCCTTGGTCACGCTCGAAGCCTGGCCCTTGGCGACGAAGCCGCCGGAAGAGACCGTGCCCTGGGCGACGGCATAAACCTCGCCATCGGCGCCGAGCAGCGGCGTCACCAACAACGTTCCGCCCAAGAGGCTCTTGGCGTTGCCGAGCGCCGATACCTGAACATCGATGCGCGCGCCCTGGCGGGCGAAAGCGGGCAGGGTAGCGGTGACCATGACCGCGGCGACGTTGGCGGTGCGCAGGCTGGTGTCGCGCGCATTGACGCCCAGCCGCTCGAGCATGCCGATCAGGCTTTCCCGCGTGAAAATGGCTTGGTTCAGCGTATCGCCCGTGCCGTTGAGGCCGACGACGAGGCCGTAGCCGACCAGCATGTTGTCGCGTACGCCCTCGAAATCGGCGATGTCCTTGATGCGCGAGGCCGCATGGCTGGGCGCGGTCCCGGCGGCGAACACGCTGGCGAGGCCGCAGAGGAAGAGGACGGCAAGGTAAAGCGAGCGACGAAAATTGGTCATGGCCGGCTGCGTGAACATGGTTACCCGCGGCCGGCGATGCCAAAGCCGTGCCATCGAAGAAAGCGCGAAATTCCGCCCCTTTACGCCGTCGCCGCCGGGCAACGATCGGCAATCGCTGCCGGAGCGCGGCAGGTTTTGCCGGCCCCGGTTAAGCCTCCCTTAACCTTAACGGCGTCATCTTGCCGGCATGCGGATCGAGCAATCGACATCCCTGGCGCCGACGACGGCGCGCCGCGCCGCCCAAGCGCCGAGCGGCGACGGCCGCTTTGCCGAGGCGCTGACCGGCGAGACCGCCGCGCCCGCGACGAACGCGCCGCAGACCGTGGCGACGGTCGACAATCTGTTTCTGCTGCAGGAAGTCTCCGAAGATCTCACCGGTCGCCGCCGCCGCGCCGTCCAGCACGGCAATAGCTTGCTCGACCGGCTCGACGATATCCGCATCGGCTTGCTGACCGGCTCGCTGCCGCGCAGCCAGCTCGAAGGCCTGCGCCACCTCGCGCGCGCAGAGGTCGCGCGAAGCGACGATCCGAAACTCGCGGCGATCCTCGACGAGATCGAGCTTCGCGTCGCCGTCGAACTGGCGAAGCTCGAAAAGGTCGCGTAGTCCCCGCCCGCGTAAATGACAGCCGCGCCGGCCCGATCCGGCGCCGCGTTTGGGGGAGGGGGCATGCTCAAGACGGGAATCTTCGCCAATCGCTGGTGGATCGTGGTCGGAGCCCTGCTCGGCCTTGCCGTCAACACCGGTGTCATCGAAGTCTTCACTTTTTCGGTCTTCTTGAAGCCGATTTCGCAAGATCTCGGCTTCCAGCGCGAGACCATCGCGCTCGCCGGCGTCTTCGGATCGCTTTGCGCGACCGTCGCGA